>JAWXUN010000201.1:0-3611 GCA_044426425.1 Clostridia bacterium
GAAAAATATTTTTTAACCTTGATTGTGTCTGCTCCTCTTTGTTTTAGAAAAGCGGCAGCCTCAAAGGTTCTCACACCTGTTTTTAGAACAAAGTTTTTTGTGTCTAGCATAATTCCAGAGAGAAGTGCCTGCGACTCTGTTGCCGAAAGAGCTTTTAAATCCATGTATTGAATTAACTCCGTAACCATTTCTGAGGCGGAGCTAACAGATGGTTCGTGATAGAAAATCTCTGAATTTTTGATGTAGTTAACCATCATTCTGTGGTGGTCAATAACAACCACTTTTCCAGCATCTCTAACAAGCTCGGGGCACTCGACAAAGCTTTGTGAATGTGTGTCTACAACAACAACAAGTGTCTTGTCTGTTTGCTCTTGCGTAGCCTCTTGAGGGGATATAAAAATCCGCTCGTTTGGGTATTCGTTCATCATTTCTGTGATGAGTGCAAGAGCCAAACTTTGTGTTTTGTTAACAACAATATGAACTTCTTTTTTTAGCGTTTTTTTAGCGACCGCCCATATTCCAATTGCGGAGCCCATGCTGTCTAGGTCAGAGAATTTGTGTCCCATAACGAAGACTTTTTCTGAAGTTTTGATGTTTTCTGAAAGGCTGTTTGCGATAACTCTCGAGCGAACTTTGTCACGTTTTTCGTAGCCTTTTGATATGCCACCAAAGAACTCAAAAACATCGTTTGGCTTGATGATAACCACCTGATCGCCACCTCTGCCAAGAGCCATCTCAAGGGCACGTCTTGCCCAGTTTTCACTCTCTGTTGCAGTGCTTGCGTCTTTGCCAATGCCCACAGAGATAGTTGCGGATAAATCTCTTGAGCCTTTGATTTTTCTGACTTTGTCAAGAATTGCAAACTTGCCAGCTTTTGCCTTTTCTGTGCTGATTTCGTCTGTTATAAGCAGATAAAGATTGCCAGAAAGTTTTCTGATAAAACCAGACATTTCTATCGCCCATTCTCTTAAAACCGTTTCTACCTCGGCATTAATTCTTGACTCTTCAACCTCGCTTATATCACGAATTAACTCTTCTTTGTTATCGAAACTTACTACGGCTACAACCAATTTTTTTTCTGTATATTCTTTGTGAATTTTTTTGTAGTATGTATCGTCTATAAAATATAAAACGAAACATTCGTCTGTTTTTGTGGCATAAACGGTGTAGTGTTTGTCTTTGTACTTGATATCACTGCCGTTTTCGTTTGCTATTCTTCTGAGTGTTTTTGGATAGACAAATTTTGTGGCATTTTCGCCAAAAACTTTTTCGCCCTCTGCCACTCTTTCGATAAAACTATCGTTTGACCAAACGACATCGCCACCAACACCAGCAACCAAAACAGGCATGGCAAGCTCGTTCAAAGCTTGCTCGTTTTCTGTTGTGAGCACCGATTTTGCAGACTTCATTATTATTTTTAAATGTAGCCAAAACTGAGTCTGAAGAAAAAGTAGTGAAATTGCAAAAACAGTTGATATAGAAAGTTCGACAATAAAAAGCGTGAAATCAACTTGATAGCTAAATGCTGTCATCACGAACATTACCACAACCGCAACATACATAAGCGGTGATGGCACCCACATTTTTTTCTTCACAAAAATCGCCCCCCTTAAAAAATTGTTATATTTCTATAATAATTGGTAAAATCATTGGATTTCTTCTTGTTTTTTCATAAAGGAATTTTGATAGATTTTCTCTAACTTTTGACTTTATCATGCCCCATTCTCTTATGCCATCGTCAGCACAAGAAGAAACAGCGTTGTACACAATGTTTTTTGCAGCTTCCATAAGCTCTTCGGACTCACGAACATAGACAAAACCACGAGAAACAACATCTGGACCAGAGATGATATTGCCAGAACCAGACTCAATTGCACAAACAGCAATAATCAGTCCGTCTTCGCCAAGGTGTTTTCTATCTCTTAGGACAATGCTTCCGACATCGCCAACACCGATACCATCAACCAAAATCTCGCCCGCTGGAACATCTTCTGTTGGTTTTATATAATTTTCGTTTAGCTCAATACCTTTGCCGACATCGCCTATAAAAATATTTTCTTTTGCCATGCCAAGTTTCATTGCCAAAGCCGAATGTTTTCTGAGATGTTTTTGCTCGCCATGAACAGGTATAAAGAATTTTGGTTTGACAAGACTGTGAATGAGCTTGAGTTCTTCTTGGCAAGCATGGCCAGAAACGTGAACATCATACATTGACTCGTAGACAACCTCGCAACCTCTTTTGAATAGCTCGTCAACAACTGCACCGACTGTTTTTTCGTTGCCTGGGATAGGTCTAGCCGAGATGATAATAAAGTCATCTTCTCCAACAACAACTTGTCTGTGCTCTGCAAAAGCCATTCTTGAAAGAGCCGCCATTGGCTCGCCTTGGCTACCAGTTGTAACCAAAACAATTTGCTCTTTTGGATATCTATTTATAACTGCTAAATCAACAAAAACTTCTTCTGGTGCACTTAAATAGCCCAAATCTTTTGCAATGGCAACAACATTTACCATGCTTCTGCCAGAGAATGCAACTTTTCTTTTATACTTAATTGCACAGTTAATTATTTGTTGAACTCTACTAATATTAGATGCAAAAGTTGCCACTATAATTCTTTTTTTATCGGCACTTGCAAAAAGTGTATCCAATGTTTCCGAAACTTTTTGTTCGGTTTGTGTATATCCCTCACGCTCAACATTTGTTGAGTCTGCCATAAGTGCCAAAACGCCCTCTTTGCCAAGCTCGGCAAAACGTGGCAAGTCTATCATTTCGCCCTCTGTTGGAGTGAAGTCTATTTTGAAGTCGCCAGTGTGAACAATTGTTCCAGCTGGGCTTTTTATAGCAAGTCCAACGGCATCTGATATTGAGTGATTAACATGAATCATCTCTACATCAAAACAGCCAAGTTTTATGTGTGAGCCAGCTTTGTGCGGATTTAGCGAAACAATGTTGTGCAAATTGTGCTCTTTTAGCTTGACTTGTAAAAGTCCCATTGCAAGCGGTGAGCCATAAACTGGCACATTCATTTTCTTTAAAAGATAAGGCATTGCACCTATGTGGTCTTCGTGTCCGTGAGTTATCACAACGCCACGGATTTTGTCTATATTCTTTTCAACAAAAGTAAAATCTGGGATAACAATGTCAATTCCGAGCATTTCGTCGCTTGGAAAAGCAAGACCGCAGTCCACAATAATCATGTCATTTTGGCACTCGAAAAGAGTGAAGTTCTTGCCGATTTCGTTAAGTCCACCCAAGAAATAAACCTTGACTGATGATTTTGTTTTGTTATTGTTTTTTCTTTTTGAATTTGGATTTCTGTTAAATTGATTTTTTGGTTTATTTGCTTTTGGTGTTTCTAGCTCAATTTTGTTTTGATTGTTATTTTTTTGTGCTTGTGTATTTTTAATTTGGTTTGGATTTTTGTTTTGATTGTTATTTTTTTGGTTTGGGTTTGCTTTGTTTACAACATTTTTATTTGGGTTTGCTTTGTTTTGTGTAGTCTTTGCAAGCGTGTTTTGGTTTGGCAATGTTTTTACCACAGCATTTTGATTTTGGTTTGGCAATGTTTTTACCGCTACATTTTGATTTTGGTTTGGCAATGTTTTTACCA
>JAWXUN010000202.1:0-3595 GCA_044426425.1 Clostridia bacterium
ATCAGGAAGAATGTTCACACCTGTTCTTGAAGGCACGTTGTATAAAACAACTGGAGTGTTAACGCTGTCAGCTGTTTTTGTAAAACTTTCGATTAAACCTTTTTGAGATGTTTTGTTGTAATATGGTGTGATTAAGAGAAGTCCATCTGCACCTATTTTTTCTGCTTCTTTTGATAGTTCAATAGAAAAAGCAGTGTCGTTGCTACCAGTTCCTGCTATAACAGGAATTCTTTTTGCAATTTGTTTGATTGTAAAATCTAAAACATCTACGTGCTCTTTTTCAGAAAGAGTAGAAGTTTCTCCAGTAGTTCCACAACTAACAATTGCATCAGTACCACCAGAAATTTGAAATTCTATAAGTTTTGAAAGCTGTTCGTAATTAACAGTTCCGTCTTGGTTAAATGGAGTTGCAATGGCAACACCAGCACCTTTAAATATAATTTTTTTCATTGTTTCCTCCTAAAAATATAGTTTATACTATATTAATCAAAATAGCCTTTTTTTGCTAATAACTCAGCCATCAAAACTGCACCACCCGCAGCACCTCTTAGTGTATTATGTGATAGACAAACAAATTTGTAATCAAAAATAGTGTCTTCACGAAGTCTACCGATTGAAACAGCCATGCCGTTTTCTAGGTTTCTGTCAAGTTTAGCTTGTGGTCTGTTGTCTTCTTCAAAATAATGCAAGAATTGTTTTGGAGCACTTGGCAAGTCTAACTCTTGAGCTGGACCTTTAAATTCTCTCCAGCGTTTTAGGATTTCTTCTTTAGAAACTTTTTTCTCAAGAGAAACAAAAACAGCAGCTGTGTGACCGTCAGAAACAGGAACTCTTAAGCATTGGCTTGTGATAACAGGGCCTGTTGCATTAACGATTTTGTCACCCTCAACTTTACCCCAAATTTTTAGTGGTTCGTTTTCAGATTTCTCTTCTTCTCCGCCGATATAAGGGATGATATTGTCAACTATTTCTGGCATTGTTTCAAATGTTTTACCAGCACCAGAAATAGCTTGATATGTACAAGCCAAGGCATTTTTAACACCTAAATCCATAAGTGGATGGATAGCAGGCACATAGCTTTGTAGTGAACAGTTAGATTTAACTGAAACAAATCCTCTTTTTGTGCCAAGACGTTTTCTTTGTGATGATATAACATCTGCATGGTCAGCGTTGATTTCTGGAACAATCATTGGAACATCTTCTGTTCCTCTGTGTGCACTGTTATTAGAAACAACTGGGCACTCTGCTTTTGCATAAGCATATTCAAGTGCTTTAATCTCATCTTTGTTCATGTCTACTGCACAGAAAACAAAATCGACAAGTTCTGTGATTTTTTCGATATCAGCTGTTGCATCAAAAATCACCATGTCTTCCATTGATTTTGGAATTGCAACATCCATAGCCCAACGCTTTTCGACTACTTCCTTATATGTTTTTCCAGCTGAACGTGGACTTGCTGCGATAGCTGTTACATTAAACCATGGGTGATTTTCTAGTAAAACAGCAAAGCGTTGTCCAACCATTCCTGTACATCCAATTATTCCTACATTATACTTGCTCATAGATACTTCCCTTTCAGATTAAAAAATAATATTATAAATGACCGGCTGTAAACAAACCGGTCATCGTCAAAGTGGCAAAATCATAGCTTTATAAAAAAAGCTGATAGCACTCCATCGACAATGATGACAGTTGCAAAGCTATTAGCAATTGCAACCAGAAGAGTACATACCGCCTATACTCAACTTCGGCAATTCTTCCTTTCATAAGTTATCACAGGTTTCGGCAACCTACAACATAGTACTCATAAGAACTGCACCTCTATCTACTTCTAATATAATACATGAGAAAATGTTTATTGTCAATTGTTTTATAAAAAATATTAAATTTTATTTACATTTTAATAGAAATTCTTTGACAAATCAATCAAAATATACTATACTAATAGATACTACAACGTTAAAGTGTTGAAAGGAAAAGATAAAATGTCAACTGAATTTCTTATGGGCAACCAAGCAATCGCTATGGCTGCTATTCACTCAGGAGTGAATTATGTTTCAGGATATCCAGGTACTCCGTCAACTGAAATTCTTGAAACAGTTGCTAAAAATAAAAACGAGTCAACTTATGTAGAGTGGTCTGTAAACGAAAAAGCTGCTCTTGAAGTAGCAGCTGGTGCAGCTTATTCAGGTGCATACACAATGGTAACAATGAAACAAGTTGGTTTAAATGTTGCATCTGACCCACTGATGAGCCTTGCATATATCGGCATAAAAGGTGCAATGGTAATAGTTGTTGCAGACGACCCAGGCCCTATCTCATCTCAAACAGAACAAGACACAAGACAGTTTGCTAGTTTTTGTAAATTGCCTGTGTTCGACCCATCTTCACCAGAAGAAGCTTATTCAATGGTTTTTGATGCTTTTGATTATTCTAATAAATATCAAACACCTGTTATACTTCGTCCTACCACAAGAGTTTGCCACGGTTATGCAATGATAGATTACATAGAAGAACCAAAAACAAATGAGTACGAGGGTTTTATAAAAGACCCAAAATGGACTATCTTCCCTCGTTTGTCTTATCAAAATCATATCAAATTAGATGATATTAGAAAAACACTTGGTAACGAATTTTCTGATTATAAATTTAATTTTATTGAAAAAGGCGAGAAAAAAGCAATCGCAACTGCATCGGTTAACTATCAATATACAAAAGAAGCTCTTTCTTCTTTAAATTTAGAACCAAGTATACTAAAAATATCAACTCCATATCCATTCCCAGAAAAATTAGCGGTAGAGTTCTTGAGTTCTGTGGATACTGTTCTTTGTATAGAAGAGCTAGAGCCAGTAGTGGAAAAAGAACTAATATATATTTGTGGAAAATATAATTTACCTACAAAAATATATGGCAAACTATCTGGTGATATGCCAGTTGCAGGCGAAAATACAACAGATAGCGTAAAAATTTCTATTGCAAAATATTATGATATAAAACTTTTAGAAGAAGAGATTATACAAACACCAGAACTTCCAATTAGACCTCCTGTTTTATGTGCGGGATGTCCTCACAGAGCATCTTTTTATGCTGTTAAAAAAGCTATGAAAGGTCAAAAAGCTGTTTTCTCTGGCGACATTGGTTGTTATACTCTCGGAAACGCAAAGCCACTTGATATGGTTGACACTTGCCTTTGCATGGGTGCTGGCATTACAATTGCACAGGGACTCAACCGAATTGAACCTGATGCGAAAAACTTTGCTTTTGTCGGCGACTCTACTTTCTTTGCATCTGGAATAACAGGCGTTGTTAATGCTATTTATAACCAAAGCAACATTGTTTTAATTGTTCTTGATAACTCAACAACAGCTATGACAGGTCATCAGCCTCACCCAGGCACAGCCCTTACAATGATGGGCGAAATCTCACAAAAAATCAGTATAGAAAAAACTCTCAAAGCACTTGGTGTTGAGTTTGTAGAAACTGTTGACCCACTCGATTTAGAAAAAGCAATCAGCACAGTTAAACGTGCCACAGAAACGAGCACAATTTCTGCTGTGATTTTCAAATCTCCTTGTATTGCACTATTCAAAAACAC
>JAWXUN010000203.1:0-3580 GCA_044426425.1 Clostridia bacterium
AGATGTATCGCCATTTTTCTGGCAAAACGACACTTCTGTTGCAAAACATTCTTGGAGTTACACACACGGAAACGAATATAAACATCCAAACGACATTATATCTGACTTGGTTGATGTTGATGCTAAAAATGGAGCTTTACTACTAAATGTTGACCCAAAAGCGGACGGTTCTGTGCCAGAAGAAACAGCTTTTATCCTAAAAGAACTTGGAAATTGGATGAAAATAAACGGCGAGGCTATTTACGACACAAACGTGTTTAGAATTTATGGCGAAGGACCAACAAAAACTCAACAAGGACATTTCACCGACACAAAACGCTCTAACTACACTTCTGAGGACTTGAGATTTACTATGAATGCAAATTCAATGTATGTAACTTGTTTGAAATGGCCACAAGACGGCGTTGTGAGAATTAAGTCGCTTGCTAGAAATGGCGGAGAGTTCAGCGGTTTTGTTAAAAAAGCTAGGATTTTGGGACAAGATAAAGACTGTGAGTTTGCTGTGTGCGACGATTACCTAACAGTTATTGGTGGCAAAATTGATACAGAATATCCTGTTTGCATTAAATTGGATGTAGAATAAATAATTTATAGGACAGATTTTATCTGTCCTATATTTGTGTAAATTTACAATTTTGATAAAACAGAATTGTGCAGATTTTTAGCAATCTGTGAAAGCTGCACCAAAAAAATTTTTATATTTGTGTATTTTGCGTATTGCAAAATATTTTTTTAGTAGTATAATAGTCACATAAGTTATATGATATCTAGCGAACGAAAATAATTCGATTATTTTTTTGATTATTATTATCGGATATCATATATATAAAGTCTTGTCGCTTGCATTTAGGCTTTATAAAGAGTTGTATATAAGAAGAGAAGGGGAAAAAATTTATGAAACCAAATATTTTATTTATCATGACAGACCAACAACGCTTTGACACATTTACAATGAACAATCCAGTTGTTAAAACACCAAACTTTGATGCACTTATAAAAGATAGTGTTTTCTTTAAAAATGCACGTTGCTCAAACCCATCTTGCACACCATCTAGAGCAGCAATTATGACTGGCAAAATGCCAAGCGAATGTCAATGTCCATCTTTTATTACATATTTGCCAAAAGAAGAAACAACATACATGAAAAGACTTCATGATGCTGGATATCACACAGCGGTTATTGGCAAACAACATTTTTCTAAATCAGAGATAGACAGAGGATTTGACGAAGATTATACACTAGAAGGCGGCGAGGGTCACACAAATATTTTTGCTGAATATCTAAACGAAAACGGCATAGACAGAAGAACATCTTATATTCACAACACTATTAGCGGTGGCGAATGGGTTGTTGATTTAAAATATCATATAGATGATTTTGTTGGCGAAAAGGCTAAAGAGTGGGTTGGAAAACAAGAAGCAGATAGCGACAAACCTTGGTTCTTTACAATGTCATTCCCTGGTCCTCATCACCCTTACGACCTAGAGGGAACAAAGTATGCAGATATGTATGACTTGGACGACATGACAATTCCAGATTCTTCTTATGATGATTTAGCTCAAAAACCACCTCAATACAAAGGTATGAATGGCTATGCTAAGATATATATGAAAGATTTTACAGAAGAGCAATTCAAGAAAAGTAAACGCTCTTATTATGCAAATATCACAATGATTGACGAAAAAATTGGTGATGTTGTCAAAATTCTTAAAGACAAAGGATTGTATGACAATACATTGATATATTTTACAGCTGACCATGGCGACTTTATGGGTGACTATGGACTTGTAGAAAAACTACAATGCTTGCAAGATAGCCTTATGAGAGTTCCACTATTCTTCAAACCACCTGTAAAAGATTTTGAGGGATACCAAGTTGAGGACGAAGTTCTTAATATAGACATCGCAAGCACTTGTCTTAACATAGCTGGCGTAGAAGTTCCAGAAGAACTTTCTAACTATGCTTATAACGGCTATTGGGACAAAAATTTTGAGATTAAAAAACGCTCATATATTTATATGGAAGCTAGAGATATCCGTGGTGTTTTGATTGACGGCGTAAAAGTTGTTTCGTATCTTGAGAGAGATTATGGAGAAATTTATGACATCAAAAAAGACCCAAAAGAGATTAATAATTTGTGGAATGAGCCAGAATATCAAGAGATTAAAACAAAATGCTTACAAATTATTATCAACGAAATGTACAAAGCAATTCCAAAATCTGCAATAGTTTGGAATTATGGTACACCTGAAATTTGATGATGAGACTTCTTTTTTCATATTAAACCTTCCAAGTTTAGTTACAGTTGGTGGTTTTTCTAAAAAAACCACCAATGATAACTAACATTTTTTTATAATGGTTAAAACAAAAACTTTACTATTTGTAAAAAGATTATGTTAAAATGAACAAAAATAATGTGAAAAGTATATGAAGATTAGGTATTGACATATCGACAAAAGTATAGTATTATATTTATAATATATACGATATATGATAACAGCAAAGATAAGTCTTTGCTCCAGCAAATTTCTTTTGAAAAGTATATAAATCACAAGTTATCCTCGTGATTTAAAAATAAGTTGTTTGAAAAAGCAAAAAAAGAAAGGGAAACAAAATGAGTAAAAAAATCAAGTTCTTAAGCCTGCTATTGAGTGCATCGATGATAGTTTCGTCGCTATGTGCTTGTGCAGCGACAGAAACAGCAAGCTCCGCATCTTCTGAAAGCAGTACATCAAGCGAAGAGTCTTCTGAGGAGGAAGAAGTTGTTGACACAAACATGGACGGCGATGTTCAACTTAGCGAACCTGGAGAATTTCCAATCGTTATTGGTGACCCAGTAACACTATCAATTTTTACAAAGTACAACAAAGACACTTGTACCAATCTTGATGCAGCGTCTAACCCAGCAACAGCATATTTTGAGGATATCACAAATGTTAACTTCACATGGACAGTTTGTTCTGGTGCAGATTTCACAGCAAAACTTAACCTTTTATTCCAAAGTAACAGCTACGAAGATATGATCTTTGGAACAGGTTGGGACGGTGCAACACAATATTCTTATGGTACACAAGGATATATTATTCCACTCAACGATTATCTAGAAACAGATTCTTATTATTATCAACAATACATAGACGAAAAAATAGCAATAGGCGATAATACACAAGAGAACTGGGATTCGTTAATTATGCCAGACGGAAATATCTATTCCATGGCTAATGGTGGTGGCGGAAGTCACTCAGACTATTCATATAGACTTTGGGTATACGAGCCTTGGCTTGACACACTTGGTCTTGATATTCCTACAACAACAGACGAATTTTATGATATGTTAGTTGCTATGAGAGATGGCGACCCTAATGGAAATGGAGAAGCAGACGAAATTCCACTTACAGGTGCACCAGATGGTTGGAATACTGACCCATTTGTTTTCCTTTGTAACTCATTCATTTATTATGACGTAAGTAATAAAGCTATTATTAACGATGGCGAAGTAGAAATGATTTATATGCAAGATGAATTTAAAGACGCACTTGTATATTATAATTCTCTAGTAGAAGATAACCTTATGATGAC
>JAWXUN010000204.1:0-3573 GCA_044426425.1 Clostridia bacterium
GATCTTGTGCACACAGCTACAACGTCCCAGCCCCTCACATAACCGCTATCACCTGTGCTTTGCCCTGGTTCCGTACCCATATAAAAGCCTGTGCTATACGGCCTGTGGCTCGTTTTTTCGACCTCGCAAACAATATCTGTTGGAATTTCTTTTTCTGGATTTTTAATTGCAAAATCTATAGCCTTTCTATAAGCAGCCGTTGTGCTGGCTACATAATAAGCCGATTTTGCCCTACCCTCTATTTTAAAACTATTTATACCTGCTTTAATTAATAACGGAATTTGCTCGATTGTGCACATATCCCTTGAGTTCATAATATATGTACTGCCTATTTTGTTTTCACCATGTATTTCTTCTATCGAAAACCTTTGGTCTGGTCTTTTCTTTTCGATAAGTTCGTATTCCCATCTGCATGGTTGTGCACAGTCGCCACGGTTTGCATCTCTACCTGTCATATAGCTAGAGAGCAAACATCTGCCCGAAAAAGAAACACACATCGCACCATGAATAAAAGCTTCTATCTCTAAATCTTCTGGAATATTTTTCTTTATCGTGATAATTTCATCTAAGGAAAGTTCTCTTGCTAATACAACTCTTTTCGCACCCATTTCGTAAAACTGCATGGCTGTGTGATAGTTTGCGATACCTGCTTGAGTTGATATGTGTATATCTACATCTGGTGCATAAATTTTTGCAAGTCGCATAACTCCGAGATCTGCAATAATAATTCCATCTACCTCAATTTTGTTTAAATGCTCCAAATATTCTGGCAATTTTTCTATTTCATCATTATGAGGAATTGTGTTGCAAGTGACATATACCTTTACATTTTTTGCGTGACAAATCTTTATCGCTTCTTCTAAATCCTCGAAAGAAAAATTGTTAGGTGATGTTCTCATTCCAAACTGCTTTCCCGCAAGATAGACTGCATCTGCACCATAAGTTAGTGCAGAATTAAGTCTTTCAAAATCGCCAACTGGCGACAATAGTTCAATATTTCCGTTCATTGCAACCTCTTAGTTCAAATATTTCTCTGCATTTGCTTGGTGCTCGCTTAGACTGCTTGCATAATATGCGTTTCCATCTTCGTCATGCATGAAATAATACATATCAGAATAGTCTGGGTCTGGGTTTAAAGCAGCATCAATAGCAGCCGCACCAGGAGAGTTTATCGCACCCTCTGGCAAGCCTGTTTCTGCATACGTACTGTAATCACTTGTGTAGTCACTTGGAACATCATCACTTGTTCTGTACGGATAGTACAATGTTGAGTCCATACCCAAAGACATTCCAGCTTCAAGTCTGTTGTGAATAACAGCTGAAACTCTTGCCATGTCCTCTTCGTCAGCCGCCTCGGCTTGGATAATAGATGCAATAATAACAATCTCGTCCATTGTATAACCTGAATTTGTTATCTCTTCTTTTCTCTCTACTGTGATAATATTTTGGAATTGATACAAGAATTTACCTATAACAGAACTAACATCTTCGTCAACATAAAAATCGTAAGTATTTGGGAACAAGTATCCCTCAATCTTATAATATTTATCCTCTGTATTTGTTATCATTTCTATCATATCATAATTATCAAAGTCACTAGAATCTGCCTCTGCCAAGAATTCTTCAGCACTACAAACTCCGTTTTCTTCTAGCAATTCTGCAACTTCAACAACTGTCATACCCTCTCTAAACAAGAGGCTTTCGACTATATCTCTGCCTGAACCACTTTGCAGTTCATTGATAAGTGCCTCGTAGTCCATATTAGTTGAAATCTCAAAGGCTCCTGACTCAAAATAATCAAGTTCTGTTGTAATCATACAATATAATTCAAAAAACTCTGGAGCATCTATCGCACCACTTTCTTCTAGCAAAGTAGAAAGTTCTGAAAGTGTGACATCTGTTGGGATAACAACCTGAGTTGTTCCCTCGTTTCTTGTTGCTGCAAAAAAGTCGTTTGAACCAATGATAAGATAATTTCCAACTGAATATCCCATGATAAGAACCATAGCAAGCCAAACAACTCTGAAAACTCTTCTGTTTTTAATTGACTTGATTTTGTTTCTTTTTTTATGTTCAACCTTCTTTTTCTTTTCGATTTTATCGCTATCGTAATCGCTGACAGTTGTGTCATTTGGCGATATTCTGTTTCTTTTTATAAACGCATCTGTCTTAACTACCACTGGCTCTTGTGTGTCAGAAATTGACTTGTACGCCTCATCTGTAATATTCACGTCAAAATCATCTTTTAGACTTGAATTTAAAATACTATCAACATCTAAATCATCAAAAGTATTTTGAGTTCTTTTTTCATCCATAAATTATTTTACCTCCTGTATTACGGAATTACTTATTATAAAATTAATTTTTACATCTGTTTTTTCTGTTGGTATGCTCTCGCATACCTGTTCATTATAACATAGTCCAACAGAAATTGCACTACTTTTTTTCAAAAATTTATCGTAATATCCTTTTCCATAGCCTATTCGGTCACCACAAAGTGTAAAACCGAGTGCTGGAACAAGACAAATTGAATTTTCTGTGCTATCTAGGCATTCTGTTTCTTTTGGTTCTAAAATTCCAAACTTTCCTTTTTCCAAATCTTTTAGCGAATTAAATCGAAAAAAACTCATTTCTCCATTTTCAATACATTTTGGTGCATAAACTTTTATATTCTCGCTCAAAAGTTTTTTTATTATATTATTGGTAGAAACTTCTGTGTTAGTAGCGATATATACCAAAACTTTTTTGTAATTCAAAGAAAGAGAAAAAAAGTTTTTTTCAATTTCTCTTTCTTTCTCTTCTCTATTTTCGATTTTTGCCCTTAAAAGTTTTAGCTTTGCCCTTGTTTCACTTTTGGTCATAGAATTTGCATAGAAGCTTTAATTTTTTTTGCTTCGTCTACACTCACAAAATTCTCTACAATTTTTATTGCAAATTCACAAGTTACACCTGCCGCTCTTGCTGTGATAATTTTTCCATCTACGCAAACTCTCTCGTCTGGGTTAATCGCTCCAATCAACTCTTGCTCAAAGCCAGGGAAACACACCGCTTTTTTGCCGTTTAGCAAGCCAAGATGCCCCAAAATTGATGGTGCTGCACAAATCGCACAGATATATTTATCGTTATCTATGCAATATCTTATGCAAGTTTTTACGATTATATCATGCTCTAAATTGAGCGTGCCTGGCATTCCACCTGGTAGAATAATCATCTCCATATCATCTGTTGTTATGTCTTTGATTTGCATATCAGCCTTTACTGTTATGCCATGCGAACCTGTGATTTCGTCTGAACCAACACCAACTGTTTTGATACTAACTTCTGCTCTTCTGATAATATCAACAACTGCCAATGCCTCTATTTCTTCAAATCCCTCTGCTAAAAATAAATATATCATAATAAATTCCTTTCTTTAACTATTTCCAAAATCTCTTCACTTATGCTTTCTATGCTCTTAGCTTTGCCGTTTTCTGCACAGCTTAGAACTTTCCATGACAATTTTTTTGCTGCGAACATCGCCGACTTTCTGCATTCGTTTAAAAAAGCTATGTCGCTTTCGTGAATATCCTTTTT
>JAWXUN010000205.1:0-3561 GCA_044426425.1 Clostridia bacterium
TGATGAAACATTGAAAAAGCTAAAGAAATTCACAAACTTGCACTGGATAAATACAGCGATTATGTAAGTGCTGATAGTTATACTGGAAATTCTAGCCTTTACACAAAAATCAGCTATACACTGAACAGTGGGGCTGTTGTAACTCGTGGCTATACAATTGATGTTACGGCTGAATTTTCTGAGATGATGACAGAACTTTATGCTAGTTCGGAAAACATGAACAATTGTTATGAAGTGGCTGAAACCAACTTGAACGATGTCAATAAAATTTCTATGACCACAGCACTTGCAGAACATTATACAATTAGTCAAAACGAGGAAATTGTTAACAAAATCAAAGATGCCGTTCTTCTTGACATAAAAGAAAACACTGTTGATAACTACTATTCACAAGGCAATGATGTTTATTGTTCTCTTGTCTTTGAACCTACATATACTACCGAAAAAGGAATTTCGTATCTAGGCGATTTTTCTTATAGCGTGACGCAAAACAGCCTTAATACAATAAAAGTTTTGAAAGAGCTTGGCTACGAGGAATTTGCACAAAGAGCCTCAATGGAAGATAAACAAATTTTTAAACTAGATATAGTTCCTAATCCAGATTATAATTATTCAATCGGACTAACGAGCCTAAATTCTTCTAATTGGTATTATGTAGAGTCTATTTGCGACTACACAAGTATAGAAGTTATTGACGACGAAAGCGAGATTAACGAGCTTTTGGACAAAGCACAGATTTATACCAAAGAAACAAAAAACCTCTCTGTAATACTAGTAGTAAGCGACGAAATGGCACAATCACAAAGTCTTGAGGAAATAACATATTATTCAGATAATATTTATTCTTATTTTATTGAGGAATAAGTAACAGCGAATTAATTTTTTACTATTCGCCGTCAAACAAAAACTCTTTAACGGACTTTCCTGTTTGTTTTTTGAATGTTCTATAAAAATAATTTTTGTCCGAAAAACCTAATTTATCACATACAAAATCGAGCCTGTGTTTATTTAATAACAACTTTTTTGCTTTTTCAATTTTCAAAAAATTTATTCTTTGAACCACGCTCATTTTGTATGTTTCTTTCACAAGATTGTGCACCGTGCTACGTGATATAGAAAATTTTTCGCAAATTTCTTCAACAGAGATATGTCTGTCGATGTTTTCAGAAATGAAAGCATCGATTTTTTTTGCCTTAGTCCCTTGGCTCGGGGCTATGTAGTGTGCTGAACAGAGATATTCAACGCATAAATTCATCAGATAGCTAATACCCGTAAGCTTGTACAGCTCTATGCCCTCGGCTCTCTCTAGGCTATCTAAAACAGACTGATTTTCGCTGAAAAGCCTGTCTATTTTTCTTTTAATCTCGAACTTGCTTGAACGTGTTATGACTTGCCCCATCATGATAAATCCCTCTATTTTGCCAGAAATTTTGATTGGTGCAATTGCCTCGTGCAAGCCCATATTGCACTCATAGGTATAAGATTTTTGGATTTCTAAGCATTTTTCAAAAGCCTTTTTGTCCGACTTTTTGCACATTGCATTAACCTTTTCGTTGCTTCTTAATTGACGGCAAAGTTCGCAAGAACTTTTTGGATAGCTGATAATTTCGTTTTGTGAAATATCATAAATCGCAACTCTCGCACCAGTTGTGCTGTGGAAAGCCTTTAGCACTTCCTCTAGTTTTTTCATGTCGAATTGTAGCATTTTGAACATCTCCTTTCGCAAAAAATATTTGTATAAAAAATGAAACCATGAAATTAATCATGGTTTCAAAATTATTTAATTATACGTTAACAGCGTCTTTAAGTGCTTTACCTGCTTTGAAAGCTGGTGCTTTTGATGCTGCGATTTCGATAGCTGCATTTGTTCTTGGGTCTCTGCCAACTCTTGCACCTCTTTCTCTAACTTCGAATGTACCAAAGCCAACAAGTTGAACTTTTTCACCTGAAATTAAAGTATCTGTTATAACTGATAATGTTGAAACGAATGCTGCTTCAGCATCTTTCTTTGATAGTCCTGATTTCTCTGCAATTGCAGAAATTAATTCTGTTTTATTCATTTTTTATGGTCCTCCATTTTTGTAATTGAATTTGTGGTTAAACTCTAAAAAACTTGAAATGTGTCAATCTGACGCCTTTTTCTAATGATTTTATACATCTAAATTTTTTAAAAATCTTTCCTTTATATATCAAGTAGCTGTTTGCTACTAAATAACAATTTTGTCTATTTCTTTTTTTGTGATTTGAGAGAGTGCCTGTTCGGCATCAACTCCGTTTTGTTGAGCAATTTCTACAATTTTTGCAATTGCCATGCCAATATCTTCTTCGCTCGACTTTTCATCTAGCTCAATTTTGCAAGCATTTTCAAATTCCTCAAGCTTATATTTCTTAGCTTTTTTAACATATTTTTGATAACGCATCAAGGCAGGCATCGCCGTTGTGATACTCTCAAAAGTTTCTTTAAGCGTTTTTTGACCCTTTGTTTCTTTCTTGATGCTGTCCCAGTTTGTTAAAACCTCATCCTTGTTCTCAACAACAACATCGCCAAAAACGTGTGGATGTCTTGTAACCATTTTTTTCGCAAGTCCTTCAACAACATCTGCAAAACAAAAACTTTCTTTTTCTTTTTCCATTTCGCAGTGAAAGATAATTTGCAAAAGAACGTCGCCAAGCTCTTCTTTTAAGAGTTCTGCGTTGTCTGTGTCAATCGCCTCAACCGCCTCATAACATTCTTCTATAAACTCTCGCTTAACGCTGTGGTGGTCTTGTTCTCTGTCCCACGGACAACCCTCTGGCGAACGCAAAGCTTCCATAATACTTAGCATATCATTGATATCATAATTTTCTTTTTTTGCCAATTTTTTTATATCGTACATTATTTTACCCTATCTTTCCAAGGATTACAAGAGTTTTTTAATCATTTTTATATTTTGTTAATAATTTAACGTCACTTTTGTCTATTGTTTGTGTGAGTATCAAGAAAACGAGATATACAAAAGCAGAAACAGCTATTGAAATTGAGCAAATCACTGTGTTGCTCATGCCAGCCCTTATCAAAAAATCTGCGGTTATTTTTGAAGTGACTGCACAAATAATAGCACAAAACGCAGGTTTTATCAAGACTTTTTTGAAATTTATTTTTATTTTTGTATATTTTTTTAGATAATAGAGTTCAAAAGCAAAGATAATCAAATGCGACACAAGACTAGATATAGACGCTCCGAGGACATTTATGCTTGGAATTACGCAAATATAGTAGTTTATGGCAATTTTTATAATGATTGAAACAACCATTATTTTTACAGGAGTTTTTTCTTTGCCAATCGCCTGAAGCATGGCAGTTATCGGAATGCTAAGGGCACAAAAACAACCAGTCACGCCCAAGACAGCAAGCGTCTTAGAAATTATTTCTACAGCGGTATTTTCGCCATAAAGAAGGAGAACTATCGGTTCTGAAATAGACGTTATCCCAAGACCAATCGGCAAAGCGACAATCGCAGTTATCCTAAGAATAGTTCTGACACTGTTCTGCACAGCTTTTAGATTATTTTTTGCCCAGTA
>JAWXUN010000206.1:0-3541 GCA_044426425.1 Clostridia bacterium
AATTAATTTTCGTTTTGGCAATTCCATAACAACCTCGAAAAATGCTCATAATAGTTATCAGTGAGCATCAATTTCAAAAACCAAATCTATTTTTTCAAATCGCCCACAATTAGCAATACCTGTTGGAATAAATCCAACATATTTATAGCCTTTTTTTGCATATTCATCAATGATTTCTCTATGTTCTATATTGCCTGCTGTAAAAGTTTTTCCTACTTTCAAATTCACGTATTCATATTTTTTCATTGATTAAACCTCCTTAAACTAATATAAACAGCCCTTAGTGATGGAATAATCTTATGCCGTTAAATGCCATTACCATGTTATATTTGTTGCAAGTGTCGATTACGTTGTCGTCACGGATTGAGCCACCTGGTTGAACGATAAATTTAACGCCACTTTTGTTTGCTCTTTCAATGTTGTCGCCGAATGGGAAGAATGCGTCTGAACCTAAAGTTACGTCGCTCATTGTGTTAAGCCAAGCTTTTTTCTCGTCTGCTGTAAAAACTTCTGGCTTTTCTGTGAAGAACATTTCCCAGTTGCCGTCAGCTAAAACGTCCATGTATTCTTCGCCAATATAAACATCAATTGTGTTATCTCTGTCAGCTCTTCTGATACCAGCTTTGAATGGTAAATCCAAAACTTTTGGGCATTGTCTTAAATACCAGTTGTCAGCTTTGCTACCAGCTAGTCTTGTGCAGTGAACACGACTTTGTTGACCAGCACCGATACCGATTGCTTGTCCGTCTTTAACATAACAAACTGAGTTTGATTGTGTGTATTTTAATGTGATTAAAGAAATAATCATATCTCTTTTTGCGTTTTCTGTTAATTCTTTGTTGTTTGTAACAATGTTGTTAAACATTTCGTCAGAAATTACAAGTTCGTTTCTACCTTGCTCGAATGTGATACCAAAAATATCTTTGTTCTCGATTGGAGCAGGAACATAATTTTCATCAATTTGAACAACATTATAAGTGCCTTTTCTTTTGCCTTTTAGAATTTCGAGAGCCTCTTCTGTGTAACCAGGAGCGATAACTCCGTCGCTAACTTCTCTTGAAAGAATTTTTGCAGTTTCTTTGTCGCAAATATCAGAAAGAGCCGCCCAGTCGCCATAAGATGACATTCTGTCAGCACCTCTAGCACGAGCATAAGCAGTTGCGATTGGTGTTAGCTCTACATCGTCTACAAAGTGAATTTTTTTAAGAGTATCGTCCATTGGAACAGCAACAGCAGCACCAGCAGGGCTAACGTGTTTGAAAGATGCAGCAGCAGGAAGACCAGTTGCTTTTTTTAGCTCACGAACAAGTTGCCAAGAGTTGAAAGCATCCATAAAATTGATGTATCCAGGGTTTCCGTTTAAAACTTTGATTGGTAATTCGCTACCATCTTTCATGAAAATTTTAGATGGTTTTTGGTTAGGGTTACAGCCATATTTAAGCATTAATTCGTTCATTATTAACTCCTTACACATTTTTGTTAACTATTCTTGTTTCTTCTTCGCCTGTTTCTATGTCGATATATCTAACGAATAGAGAAACTTTGTTGTCAGCGTTTAGGCTGTTCCAAAGTTCATTTGTAAATTCGTCAATTTTTCCTTTTAGTTCAATTCTCTCTGGTTCGCCCTCAAAAGATGGTATTCTTGGGTCGCCATCACATTTATATGTATGGATAAAATGGCCAACACCAGCCTCTGCTGTAAAATCGAAAAAGAATTTTTCAGCGTGGTTTTCGTCACCGTCACGGCTTTTTAGTATAGACATTTTATATGTAAAAGCACCCTCGTCAAATTCTACTATACCAGAAATTCTTGGTGTAAAGTTTGGAGCGTCTGGCTCAAATGTACGAGTTCTAAGAGAATCTTCAAAGCTTGCACCCTCGCTCATCATGTCATAAACTGTGTCAGTTTGGTCGCCATTTGTTACGATTAATTTATTATCCAAAATTCTAACTGGAGCATAAATTACAAGTGATGGGTCGCTAAGTAAAGCTGGGTCAAAAGCTTCTGTGATAATTCCACCGTCTTTTTCTGTGAAAACACGGTTACGACTGTTCACACTTCTGCCCATGATAAAATAAGCTACAACAGCTTTTTTGCCATGTTGGCAAGAACCAATAATGATACCTCTACCAGGGTAAGAGTTATTTTGAAGTTCATTTGAAATTGATAAAGTTTTCATAAATTCTCCTTTAGAAATTTGTTGTATTGACAAATGAATTTTTATATATTATAATATAGGTACAAGGTGCTACCGATAGACGGTCGCCCTAGTTAGTGATTAAAAAAATAACCGCACTTTTGGACTGGGGCGGTTATTTTTTTATGTATTCAATAATTAATATTGTGACAAGACTTATGATTGAGATGACTATTGTCAGTGTTTCAAAATCTGTCATACATATCACCCTCTTTCCAAATTGGATTGAGGGTTTTTATGCCCTCTTTATAGTGAAAGGGCAAACCGCCTACCGTGTTAGATAACACCTTGCATGATGATTATATCATGCAAGGATTTTTTTGTCAATTAATCTCAGTTTTGTTGTCTTTAACTGTAATTCTGCCCTCGCAAAATAGTGAAACAGCTTGTGGAAGAATTTTCCATTCTGCTTGTTCCATTACTCTTTTTTGTAAGGTTTCGGCTGTGTCATTTTCTTGGATTTCAACAGCTTTTTGCAAAATTATTGCTCCGCCGTCGCATTCTTCATTAACAAAATGAACTGTTGCACCTGTCACTTTTACACCTTTTGCAAGTGCAGACTCGTGAACATGAAGTCCATAGAAACCCTCGCCACAAAAAGAGGGAATAAGCGATGGGTGTACGTTGATGATTTTATTTTCAAAAGCTTTTGTAACTTTTTCTGAAATAATTGTCATGAAACCAGCCAAAACAACAAGGTCAATTTTATTTTCGTTTAATACAGAGATTAGTGCATCGCTGTATTCGTCCATTGTCGAAAAGTTTTTTCTTATCAAAACTTCTGTTTTAATATCAGCTTTTTTTGCTCTTTCAAGTGCAAAAGCCTTTGAGTTGCTTGCTAGAACTAATTTAATTTCGCCATTTTTAATTTCACCATTTTTTTGTGAATTAATCAAAGCTTGTAGATTAGTTCCGCCACCTGAAACAAGAACAGCAATCCTTAACAAAAGATTACCCCCTCATTGCCCTCGACTATTTCGCCAAGTAGGCAAGCTTTTTCCCCTGCGTCTGTGATAGCTTTCATAACAGCTTCTGCGTTTTCTGGCTCAACTGCCATGCAGATACCAACACCCATGTTAAATGTGTTGAACATATCACGCTCTGGAATGTTGCCAACTTTTGAAATAAGCTCGAAAATTGGAAGAACAGGAATTTCTGATTTTGTGATTTTAGCGGTAAAGCCCTCACCAAGCATACGTGGGATATTCTCGTAGAAACCACCACCTGTGATGTGAGAAATTGCGTGAACTCCACCAGCCTCGATAGCTGATAGAACTGATTTTACATAAAGAACTGTTGGAACTAAAAGAGCGTCGCCCAAAGTTGTTCCAAGTTCATCATAA
>JAWXUN010000207.1:0-3503 GCA_044426425.1 Clostridia bacterium
ATTTTTGCCAAGACGAATACGGACAAATTGCTCCAGTATATTCGATTTCGGCAGGTCTTGACTACCCAGGAATTGGCCCCGAACACGCAAATTTGCACGATACTAAAAGAGCAGAATATGTTAGTATTACAGACGAAGAGGCAGTGATTGCCTTTGAGTATCTCTCAAAAATGGAGGGAATTATACCAGCAATTGAGAGTTCTCATGCAGTAGCACAGGCGATGAAAATGGCAAAAGAGATGAGCAAAGAAGATGTGATAGTCATAAATCTGTCTGGCAGAGGTGACAAGGACTGCGTATCAATCGCAAGATATAGAGGAGAAGATTTATATGAATAAGATAGAAAATGCATTTAAAAACCAAAAAGCCTTTATCGCTTTTGTCACTTGTGGCGACCCAACGCTAGAGATAACAAAAGAATTGATTTATGAAATGGCAGAGTCTGGTGCAAGTTTAATTGAACTTGGTATTCCTTTTTCAGACCCAACAGCCGAGGGAATTGTTATTCAAACGGCAAACGAAAGAGCTCTTGCAACGGGGCTAACAACAGATAAAGTTTTTGAAATGCTAGAAGATGTGGCGGTGGATATTCCACTGGTTTTCATGACTTATGCAAATGTTTTGTTTAGTTATGGAATAGAAAGATTTGTGAAAAAAGCAAAGTCCCTTGGCGTTAGCGGTGTGATTTTGCCAGATATTCCTTATGAGGAAAAAGACGAGTTCCAAACTGTTTGCGACAGATACAACTTTGATTTTATTTCTTTGATTGCTCCAACTTCTTGCGATAGAATAGAAATGATTGCGAAAGAGGCAAAAGGTTTTGTTTATTGCGTTTCGTCCCTTGGTGTAACAGGTGTGAGAAGTGACATTCAAAGTGATGTCAAATCCATGACGGATATTGTAAAAAAACACAGCAAAGTTCCGTGTGCAATAGGTTTTGGAATATCCACACCAGAAAAAGCAAAAGAGATGTCACAATTTGCTGACGGTGTTATAGTAGGTTCGGCAATTGTGAAACTCTGCGAAGAACACAAAGAAAAATGCGTACCTTATGTTAAAGAATATGTGCAAAAAATGTGCAAAGCGATAAGGCGAGATTAGTGGGGATTTTAAAACTTCTGACAAAATTTCTGCTCACTTATTTATAAGCCTAATAATAATCAAGTTACTATATAAAAAATGTAGGGAGTTTTCACAATTTTGAAATAATTTTCTCATATAGTTTTTTTGAAAAGAAGCGTAGTAAGCAAAATTACTACGTTTCTTTTATTTAATTACAAAAACAAGAATATTAGTTTGCATTTTATATAAAAATAGTAAAGGGTTTTAGTTCGGTATAAAAAAATTGATTGTGAATGTTTTGTAAATTCACTAAATATATATTGACTAACCTAGTTAGCAATGTTATGATACTAACTAGGTTAGCATATTAATTTAAATGGAGGTAAAAAAATGGCAAACAAAAAAGATATTGAGTTAGTTTTAGATTTGCTACATCAAAATAGACCAACGCAGTCTTATGAAAATTTAACAAAAAATGAAATGGGAATTATGGGCGTAATTAAATTTTTGCATGACAGTGGTGACGAAGTTAAATCAAAAGATATTAGCGATTATCTAAAGGTAAGTTCTGCGAGAATGGCTGTTATTTTAAAAAAACTTGAATTAAAAGATTTGATCAAAAAATCTACTTCTGTTACCGATGCAAGAGTTACGGTTGTTAAATTATCTACTAAAGGTAAAATGTTAGCAAGTTCAACTGAAATGAGATTGCAAAAATCTGCTGAAAATCTTATTGATGAATTTGGCATGGACTATTTGCTTACACTTTTAAAAGACATGAACAAATTCAAAAATATAATGGAAAAAAATATGAGAAATAGCGAGGAAATACTATATGGTTAAAATATTAAAAAATCTAACAAAGACAGAGTTTTTGTTAGGCATACTTGTAATAGCTCTCACTTTTGTGCAAGCTTTTTTGGACTTAACCTTGCCAGATTATATGTCCGAAATCACACTTTTGGTGCAAACCGAAGGAAGTTTAATGAGTGATATTTATGTAGCAGGCGGAAAAATGGTGCTTTGTGCTTTGGGTAGTTTGGCGGCATCTATACTGGTTGCAATAATCGCAGCTAGAATAGCGTCTAATTTTTCTTTTATAGTTAGGTCAAAATTATTCCAAAAAGTAATTGGATTTTCTATGAAAGACGTAAATTCTTTTTCAACCGCAAGTTTAATTACAAGAACAACAAACGATGTAACACAAGTGCAAATGCTGATTGTTATGGGTATGCAAATGCTTGTAAAAGCTCCGATTACAGCGGTTTGGGCTATTGCAAAAATTTCTACCAAAAATAGCTCTTGGTCAATTGTAACAGTAATTGCAGTGGCGGTTCTACTTACAATAATATCTATTTGTCTTTCACTTGCTGTTCCAAGATTTAAAAAATTACAAGTGTTAACAGACAATATAAACAGAGTTTCCAGAGAACATTTAGACGGTATTGCTGTTGTTAGAGCATACAATGCAGAAGAGTACCAAGGCGAAAAATTTGAAGAAGCTAACGAGAAATTAACAAAAACAAATTTGTTTACTTCCAGAACTATGTCTTTTTTGATGCCAAGTATGCAAATGATAAGCAGTGGCTTGATTTTGGCTGTTTATTTAGTTGGTGCAGTGCTCATCAACGAGGCAATCGGAATGGATAAGATGACATTGTTTTCGGACATGGTAGTCTATTCAGCCTATGCAATGCAAGTGGTTATGTCGTTTATTATGCTATCTATGGTGTTTATGATTTTACCTCGTGCAAGTGTAGCGGCTAAACGTATAAACGAAGTTCTAGGCAGAAAAGAAAGCATTATCAGCGGTACAAAAACTAGTTCTTCGGTAGCTAAAACAGGCGAAGTTGAATTTAAAAATGTTAGCTTTAAGTATCCAGACGCAGATGACTATATGCTTAAGAATATAAATTTTACAGCTAAAAAAGGTGAGCTTATCGCCTTTATTGGTTCAACTGGTTGTGGTAAAAGTACCGTTATCAATTTAATTCCTCGTTTTTATGATGTAACAGACGGCGAGGTTTTAGTCGGCGGAATTAATGTAAAAGAATATTCAAAAACTGCACTTAATTCCATGATAGGCTATGTTTCTCAAAAAGCTACTCTTTTTACAGGAACAGTTAAATCTAATGTTATGTTTGGCGATAACGAGAATTTGAATGTAAAAGGAAATCACCTAGAAAAGTCAGTTGAAACAGCACAAGCGGACGAATTTGTGCAAAATCTTGATGACAAATATAATTCCTATGTTGCACAAGGTGGCAGAAACTTATCTGGTGGACAAAAGCAAAGAATTTCTATTGCAAGAGCTGTTTATAGAAACCCAGAAATATTTATTTTTGACGACTCATTTAGTGCACTTGATTATAAAACAGATAGAAATCTTCGCCATGCACTTAACAACGAGTGTAAAGGTAGCACAAGAATTATAGTAGGCC
>JAWXUN010000208.1:0-3488 GCA_044426425.1 Clostridia bacterium
CGGAAAATTTGCAGCTGTCATAGGTCCTGCACTTGTCGCTGTTACAAAAACAATCACTGGCAGTGATGCCCTAAGTATTTTCAGTGTTGCAATACTATTTGTTTTAGGAATTGTATTTTTATATTTCTGCAAAAAGAACACACAAGTTAAAGCAAATTAACAATAAACTGCTCTCTTTTTTTAAGGGGGCAGTTTTTTTCTTGCCAACTGATAACTTTTTTTAAATAAATATAGAATTTTTTTATATCATCGTTGACTTTTTTTTCTGTTTGTGATAAAGTTATATTATTACAATCTATATAAAGTAGATGATAGAATAGGATATTTATAATGAGATTAGATAAATACTTAAAAGTTTCGAGAATTATAAAAAGAAGAACCGTTGCGAACGAGGCTTGTGATGCTGGAAAAGTTTTGGTTAACGGCAAAATTGCTCGTGCTTCTTATGATGTTAAAATTGGTGATATCATGGAAATTCAGCTAGGTAGCAGAGCTATCAAAGCAGAAATTGTTAAAGTAAGCGAATTTGCAAAAAAAGAAGATGTCGCAGAAATGTACAGAGTTATTTCTGGCTAAATTGTAATAAAAATTGGCAGTTCCTCATATATTTTCATAAGATTATTTTAAAAAGGAACTATTTATATGCCAAATGAAAATATAATTAAATCTACACACAAATTTGAATGTATTTCACGAGAAATTTTAAAGGCGAATGCTGTCACAAAAATCGACTATCTTTCTCCGCAAGCTGTCTTGCTTAGCACCAATATGGGAAAAATGTCAGTTAAGGGAGAAAATCTTTTCGTTGATAGCCTTAACAAAGAAACAGGCGAAATAATTATAAAAGGCAATGTTTCTGTTATAACATATCACGAAAAAGATGCCAACAATAAATGGATAAAACGAATTTTTGGCTGAGGTATTTGTTATGATATTATCCGCAGAAGTTATCGTAAGTTCTCTGTTTTTAGGTCTGATTTTGTCGCTAATTTATCTTTTTATGTCCTTTATCAGAAAAAAATTTAAACCAAAAAAATACATTGTTTTTATCATAGATATTTTGTTTGCACTTTTGTGCTGTGTGCTAAGCTTTTTGCTTTCGCTCGCCATAAGTGCTGGATTTCCCAGACTCATGCAATACCTTTTAGAGGGCTTGGCTTTTTGCTGTGTGATGTATGTATTTTCTGGAAATAAAAAAAGAAAAAAGAAAGTTTGATTTCTTTTTTGAAAGGGAATTTTTAATATGAAAAAAGTTACAACAAAAAAATATAAAGGAAGTTTTATATTTAATATTTCTATATTTGTTCTAATTGTGTTTGTTTTTGCACTGTTAATAAATCAACAAATCACAATTTCAGAAAAAACTAGTCAGTTGACTAGTGCAGAAGATGCAGTTAAAGAACAAGAACTTTCTAACGCTGAATTGCAATATTCTATTGAACAGGGTTTGGTTGGTGGAGATGCCTTTGCAGAAGAATATGCAAGGTCGGAGCTTAACTATGCAATGCAAGGCGACAAAGTTTTTGTTAATATAGGCGGAAACTAAAGGCTATCTATAACAAAAAGCTTGACTAAATTTTTATTTGAGGAGAAAACATTTTTTATGGAAATTGAGATTGGAGAGATTTATGATGGCAAAATTACAGGCATAATGAATTTTGGTGCTTTTGTTGATTTTGCTGAAAACAAAAAAGGTATGGTGCATATTTCAGAGGTTTCATCGACTTTTGTTAAAGAAATCAAGGATTTTTTGAGCATTGGTCAAGATGTTAAAGTTAAAGTTGTGTCTATTTCTGCTGAGGGAAAAATAGCTTTGTCTATGAAAAAAACCGAAGAGCCAAAAGCTCAAACTCGCAATTTTAGACCTGATAATAATTTTAAAAAAGAAAAACCTTTTCGCTCTGCTCCACGATACAAAAGAGAAGAGAAAGCCCCTGCCCCATCTCGTCCAGGAGATTATGAGTGGCAAAGTTCTTCACAAGCAGGAAATTTTGAAGATATGATGTCAAAATTTAAGAAAAATAGTGAAGAGAAAATTTCTGACTTAAAAAAATTCTCTGAACCAAAAAGAGGCGGACATTCTCGCCGTGAAAGATAACAAAAACAGCCTTTTCAAATTAGAAAAGGCTGTTTCTTTTTTTTAATTAATCGGTTAATCATCTAAATAATTGCTATATGAACCGAACACTCTTTTTACCATGTCATAAGCGAGTTTTTCACGTCTAAATTCATCAACGATACCTTTGTTGTTGTATGACCTTGGACGTTTCATTGCCCATTCTGGTGTTACACGAACATCGCAGAACTGCCAAATATAAACACCAATACACTCGTCATGCTCCAAAATTGGCACAATTTGTTTTTCTAAAATATCTAGTTGTCCCTCTTCTGTCCATTTTTCTCTTGTGCGACTTCTTGAACCATAAATACCGCCACAACCAATTTCGCTGACAATAAATGGTTTTAGTTTTTCAGAATTTTGGTTTGCGTAGTCTATTGATTTTCTCAAAATCTCTTCTAGTGGCACATCAAAATACCAAAATGGATACATATTATTTGATATAACAGTTGGATATTCAAAACAAATATCTGTGTATCTTTTGTTACTTGCAAATGTTGTTGGACGTGATTTATCCAAACTTTCGATTAATTCCAATTGTTTTTTGTAGCAACTTGCTCCAAATTCTGTGTGGCTTGCACACTCATTTAGGATACCCCAAATATAAATCGCTGGGTGGTTATAGTGTTGCTCAATCATCTCTTCTATGCAATCGCAACATTGTTTGTCAAAGTTTGGCAAACGCATAACATCTTCTTCAAAACCTCTTGCGTGGTGCTCTTCCCAAACTAAAATTCCAAATTCGTCACATAAATCAAGGAAAATTTCGTCATTAGGATAGTGAGAAGTTCTCACTGAGTTTGCGTTTAAGTCTTTGATAATTTCAATGTCTTTAACCATTGCAGCATAAGGTAACGAACAACCAAAATGAGGGTGATCCTCGTGGCGGTTAAAACCTTTAATTCTAATTTGTTTGCCGTTTATTAAAATTTTGTTGCCATCTAGTGTAACTTGTCTAAAGCCAATTCTTTCTATTAAATCGTCGATAACTTCTTCGTCAATCTCCAAAAATGCTTGAATTAGGTATAAATTAGGCTCGTCCATGCTCCACTCATTTACATTCTCGAATGTAAAATCGGCATTGATTGTAGTTACAGATTTTTTTGCCATTTTAGCACTATCAAAGAAATATTCTTTTCCGTCAAGCACAAAAGAAACTGTCATGTCCTCGTCGCTGTCACTGATATTTTCAACAGCTACCGAAACATTTGCAGTCCAAACATCGTCTTTTTTGCTTGGTGTTACGTGAATATATTTTATGTATGCCTCTTGCAAAAACTCAAGCGAAACAGCTCTGTTTATTCCGCCATAAGTCATGTAGTCGTTCTCTCTGTGAAGAGTGGACTCGTCACTAAAGCTATTGTCAACC
>JAWXUN010000209.1:0-3482 GCA_044426425.1 Clostridia bacterium
TATACTCAATCATTCCGCTCTCAAGAGAAGAATTGAAAGAAGTTTTTTTGATATCCTCAAAAATATCTGTTTTGTTAATCTCACTCATAATTCCGTCAGCCATGTCAGAAGTAACTTGGCAACCATCGCTACCATACGCTTTGTAGCCGTTGTATTTTGCAGGGTTGTGACTAGCTGTTACACATATACCAGCATCACATTTTAAGTATCTAACAGCAAAAGACAAGGCAGGAGTTGGCATTAATTCTTTATATATATATGCTTTTATGCCGTTTGCAGCCAAAACTCTTGCACTTACATTTGCAAAATCTACACCTTTAATTCTGCTATCGTAAGCAATTGCAACGGACAACTTTTTGTTGTCATCATTGTGTGAGTTAAGGTAATTTGCAAGACCTTGTGTCGCTTTTGCAACTGTATAAACATTAATTCTGTTTGTTCCAGCACCGATAACACCACGGAGTCCACCTGTGCCAAACTCTAGTTCACGATAAAATCTATCGTTGATTTCTTCGTCGTTTCCTTTAACTGCAAGAAGTTCTTCAGTTAAATCTTTGTCTTCTAAATCTGTTTCGAGCCATCTTAAATATTCTTTCATAAAACATCACTCTTTCTAAATACAAAATTTCATTCCAAATAATTTTATTCAAAAGCAAACATATTATTGCTAATTATTTTAATTGTATCACATTTTAGTGACATTTTCAACTATAAATTTATAACATTATAATATTTGTTACTATTTGAGTGTTTATTATATCAATTGTTGCAAAACTTGAGTAAAAATATCCACAAGAACCTGGGTTTAGTATATGCAAACCGTCAATATAATCTCTGTGAGCAATGTGCGTATGACCAAAAATAACAATATCAACATTGTTTGATTTTGCGGAAAAAATTAAATCGTCAAGCGAAGATTTAACACCATAGCCGTGTCCGTGAGTGAACATTATCTTTTTATTTTCTAGCTCGATAATACTTGTATACGGAAAATTTAGAACATAATCGTTGTTTCCACGTACACAATAAAAATTTTTATCTGGAAAGAGTTCTTTTGCTCTATCTATTTCTCTTTCTCCATCTCCACAAAAAATTATATCTTTCGACTCAGTTTGCTCTTCTATCGCTTTCTTCATCTTGTTAAAAGTTCCGTGGCTATCTGAAAAAACTAAAATTCGCATATATATCTCCATCTTGCATATTATATAGTATTAATTAAAAAGGGTGGTTTTATTTTATGAATGAAAATCAATTAGATAATTTATTAAAAATCGCAGCAAAGCGAATGGGCACAACACCAGAGGCGTTAAAAAAAGCAGCCGAAAATGGCGAAATGTCAAACATCGTGGGCAATGGAAAAGAAAGCGAGATGATAAGCAAAGTGTTATCAGACCCACAAGCGGCACAAAAATTGCTTTCTACCCCACAGGCACAGCAACTGCTAAAAATGTTTGGGCAAAAATAATTTAGAGGAGTATCGCCATGGACGACATTTCAGGACAACTAAACAAAATTCTCTCTGACCCATCTAGCATGGCACAAATTCAAAATATAATGAGCGGACTTGGCTTAGGTGGCAATGACACTCAAAACACAGTAGAAACTCCAGAACCTGTTCAAACAACAGACAACCCACTTGGCGACATAGACATGGTATCTATGATGGGCAAAATTGCCCCGCTTCTTGGAACTATAAAACAAGATGACAATTCCACAAGACTTTTGTCCGCATTAAAGCCGATGCTATCAAACTCACGGCAAGAAAAAATAACTCAAGCAATAAGAATTTTGCAACTGCTAAAACTCATGCCAATGCTCAAAGACTCTGGAATGTTATCATCACTTTTAGGAGGGCTTTTTTAAATGGCATCTTACGATATCAAACACATGAGAGAAGATGCTATCAGACGTGCTCGTGAAATGTACTCACGAGCAAATCCGTCTGCTGTATCAGAAAACACTACACAGGCTACCGAAGAAAAACCAATCAACGAAACATTACCCCCAGAAGAAGAAAAAAGCGATAACCTAAATGAGGATTTTTTACAAAGTTTTTTCAAAGACAAAGAGAGAATGTTAATTCTCGCACTGTTAGTTATTTTAAGTCAAGAAGAGGGGAATAATTCCTTGCTTTTTGCTCTTATGTATTTACTTATCTAATTTGTCCGTTTCCTCTAATTACATATTTATAAGAAACTAAGTTCTTAAGCCCCATAGGCCCTCTTGCATGGAGTTTTTGAGTAGAGATGCCAATTTCTGCACCAAGACCAAACTCTCCCCCATCTGTAAATCTTGTTGATGCATTTACATATACAGCAGCACTATCTATTTCGTTGATAAATTTTTCAGCAATTTGATAATTCTCTGTAATTATAGCCTCGCTGTGACCAGTTGAATATTTAACTATATGAGCAATTGCATCGTCGATTGTGTCAACAATTTTTACTGCAAGTATATAGTCTAAAAACTCATTTTCGTAGTCTTCTTCAATTGCTTTTTCGCAATCATCAATAATTTGCATTGTTCTCTCGCAAGCTTTGAATTTTACCTCTGATAGTTTTTCTTTAACCATTGGCAAAACTTTTTCTGCAATATTTTTGTGAACCAAAAGTGTTTCTGCTGCGTTGCAAACAGATGGTCGTGAACACTTTGCGTTATGAATAATATCAACTGCCATTTCTGCATTTGCATATTCATCTATATAAACATGACAATTTCCAACACCTGTTTCAATCACAGGAACTTTTGAATTTTGAACCACTGCATTAATCAGTCCTGCTCCACCTCGTGGAATTAAAACATCTACATAGTCGGTTAGAACCATTAGTTGTGTTGCTGTTTCTCGGCTTGTATCCTCGATTAATTGAACACACTCACGAGGAAGTCCAGCTATTTCAATTGCATCACAGATAACTTTTGCAATTGCTTTATTAGAATTAATCGCCTCTTTTCCACCACGCAAAATAACGGCATTGCCTGATTTTAGGCAAAGAGCGGCACAGTCGCAAGTTACATTTGGGCGTGACTCGTATATAATTCCAACAACACCGAGAGGTACAGTGATTTTTTCCATTTTTAAATTATTATAAAGCTTTTTGCCCTCAATAATTATTGATGTTGGGTCGTTCTCTTTTACGATTTCTAAAACGCTATCCGACATAGCTAAAATTCTTTTTTTATCTAGTGTTAGCCTGTCAACCATTGATGTGCTCATGTTATTTTTATGTGCTTGTTCTATATCTTTTTTGTTTTCATCTATAATAAATTGAAAATTCTTTTTAAGCTCATTTGCTATTATTTCTAAAGCTTTGTTTTTAAGAGTATCTGCTGTTAATAAAAATTGTGCGGATTTTTTTGCTTTTTGTCCCATTTCGATTAAGTTCATAATAAATCACCTTTTCAAATGTATTTAAGCGTTTAGCTCTAGGTATATTTTATCACTTTGACATATAAAAATCAATATAAAAAATTATTTTATAAAA
>JAWXUN010000210.1:0-3477 GCA_044426425.1 Clostridia bacterium
ATCCAAAGAACTTAGCGGAACATATCAAAGTGCCGTTTTAAACGCAAATAAAATAGACCAAGAAAAAATACATATTGTTGACACGCTCAACACGACATTTGGCTTGGGCTTGCTTTTGGTTATTGCGGCAGATTTTAGAGATAAAGGTTTTTCTGCAAAAATGATTAAAGAAAAAATCGAAGAACTTGTTCCTCGTGTTTCTCTTTTTGCGGTTATCGACACGCTTAAGTATCTAAAAATGGGTGGCAGACTCAGTGCTGGTGCAGCTTTGGTTGCTGGAATTTTGGGGATTTTTCCAATCATTTCTGTCCAAGATGGAAAAGTTTGTGCTATTGGAAAAGCAAGGGGCAATCAGGCGTGTTATAAATTTATTGATAACAAAATAGAAACTATCGGAATTTCGGCAGATTATCCTATATCTATCGGACATTCAAATTCGCCTGACACACTAAAAAGTGGCGAAAAACATTTTTCTAACGTACTAGCGAAAAAGCAAATTTACAAAACTTCCATCGGTCCAGTTGTGGGTTCGCATATCGGTGCTGGTGCTTTTGGAATTGCATTTATCAAAAAATAATTTTATATAATCTCTAAAAACTAGGCATCGACAAAATGTTTTTAGAGATTATCTTGGGAAAGAGGTTTTATTTATGAGCGATTATTTAGGTAGCGATATCAAAAATCTTGGCTTTGGCTTTATGCGTCTTCCGATGAAAGGCGAAGAGCTAGACAAAGAACAAGTTAACAGCATGGTTGACCATTTTATGTCTAATGGTTTTACTTATTTTGACACAGCTTATGTTTATCACGGCGGAAAATCAGAGGGATATTTAAAAGAAGCTTTGGTCGAAAGATACCCTCGTGAGAGTTTTCAAGTTGCTACAAAACTTCCATTTTGGGGTATTGAAACAGCTGAAAAACTTCCAGAAATGTTCGAAGAGTCACTAAACAGAATGGGCGTTGAATACTTTGATTTTTACTTAATTCACTGCATTAACCGTGGATTAATCGAAAAAATTGACGAGTACGGTGCTTGGGAATTAATTAAAGAGAAAAAAGCAGAAGGCAAAATCAAACATATCGGCTTTTCTTTCCACGACAATGCAGAATTTTTGGACGAGCTTTTAACAAAACACCCAGAGGTAGAATTTGTTCAACTTCAAATTAACTATATTGACTGGGAGAGCGAAAATGTTCAGTCAAGACTATGTTATGAAGTTGCTCAAAAACATGGCAAACCAGTTATCATTATGGAGCCAATCAAAGGCGGAACACTCGCTGCTGTAACTCCAAAGGCTGACAAAATTTTCAAAGACTATTCACCAGAAATGTCAACAGCTTCTTGGGCTATCAGATATGCTGCTTCTCTTGACAACGTCATCACTGTTTTGAGCGGTATGTCAACAATGGAGCAAGTTGAGGACAATGTTTCTTATATGAAAGACTTTAAAAAACTTTCTGACGAAGAGCAAGACTGCATTGAAAAAGCTGTTACTGTTATCAACAATATCCCAACAATTCCATGCACAGGTTGTAACTACTGCGTTGAGGGATGTCCAATGGACATCAATATTTCAAGACTATTTGGTGTTTTTAACAACCACAAAAAGTTTGGTGCTGATGCAAATAAACCAACAAATAATTTCCAATTCGAGCAAGCTACAAAAGACAAAGCGAAACCATCAGAATGTATCGCTTGTGGTGCTTGCCAAAGCCACTGCCCACAAAATATAGAAATTATTGATGAGTTAGCAAAAATCGCAAGCTTATACGAAAACTAAATTTTTTTTAAAAATAACCTCCACCAAAATCGGTGGAGGTTATTTTGACATCATAATGTTTTGTATATCATACTTTATTTAGAAAAATATAGTTTGTATCACAATATATAATTAAGAAATCGCAAGATTTCCGCTATACCTCTTAACTATTCACCATTACTTATTACTTTTGTTATTAAAATCTATCATTGCCATTTGTTCAGTATAAATTCGATAGAGTCTTCAATTGCTTTCCAGCTGGCATCGACAACGTCCTCGGACACTCCAACCGTTGTGAAATAGTCCTTTCCGTCCGTAGATGTAACCAAAACTCTAACAACAGAGGCAGTCGCACTTTTTGTGTCTAAAACCCTAACTTTGTAGTCTGTCAGTTTCACTTCTTTTAGCCTTGGAAAATGTATTTCCAAGGCTTTTCTTATCGCCTTATCGAGTGCATTGACAGGTCCGTTTCCCTCTGCCGCCATTAGCTGAACTTTGTCGCCAACAGCAATTTTGACAACTGCTGTCGCACGGCTTTCGTGCTCTTCGTTTGAATGAATATTAATTTTATAGTTAATTAATTCAAAAATTTTCTTTATTTTATTTTGTCTTTTTAGAACTAAAAGACAAAAACTTGCGTCTGCTCCCTCAAACTGATATCCAAGATGCTCGAGCCTTTTAATCTCTGCCAAAACATTTTCCGTTTCTTGGGAATGAATGTCTATGTCTGGTGCAAATTTCTTGATTTTTTCAAAAACAACCGCTTTTCCGCTCATCTCTGAACCAGGGAAACGTCTTTCGTTACCAACAATCTCTGGGTCTATATGCTCAAAAGCAAAGCTATTTTTCAGCACCCCAGCACCGTGCATTCCTGCCTTGTGAGAAAAAGCATTTTCGCCAACATAAGGCATATCCGACTTGAGGTCGATGTTGTTGAGCGAGGCGATTTCTCTTACAATTGATGTGAGATTTTTCATATTTTCTTGCGGAATACACTCATAAGAATTTTTGACTTGCAAGCTTGGAATTAAAACAGAAAGATTAGCGTTTCCACATCTCTCGCCAATTCCCAAAAATGTTCCTTGCACACCCACCGCACCGCATTGAACAGCGATTAAGCTGTTTGCAACAGCCATTCCGCAGTCGTCGTGAAAGTGAACAGTTATAGGAGTTTCGTATTTTTCTACAAGTTCAGAAATTATCTCCCTCACTTCAAGTGGCATTGTCGCCCCTTTTGTGTCACAAAGGCAAAGTTCGATAGCTCCACCCTTAACAGCAAAGTCCAATGCTTTTAGTGCATAATCTTTGTTCTCTTTGTATCCGTCAAAAAAATGCTCGGCATCAAAAATAACTTTTTTTCCATTTTCGCTTAAAAAACGGCAACTTTCTTCAATCATCAACAGGTTTTCGGAAAGACTTGTTTCCAAAATTTTTTCAACTTGAAAAACAGAAGATTTTCCAAAAATCGCACAAAACTCCGTCTTCGCCTTTAAAATAGCCAAGAGGTTTTTGTCGTCTTTTGCTTCTATGTTTTTTCGTCTTGTGCTACCAAAAGCCACAATTTTGCTGTGTTTCAGCTTGATATTTTCCAGACTTTCGTAGAGCATGGCATCTTTTGGGTTAGAAAAAGGGTTGCCTGCCTCAATAAAATCAATTCCCATTTCATCAAGCAATTTTATTGTCGCAATTTTGTCCTGCAAGGTATACGACACACCAG
>JAWXUN010000211.1:0-3466 GCA_044426425.1 Clostridia bacterium
GCTCTTTTGGATAAGAACTAAACACATCCCACAAATAATCTGCTAGTTTTACGGCACAATCAATCATTCTTTCATCTCTAGTAATTCTCACGTGAGCTACTGAAAATGTGAAAAAATGTCCCATATTATATAGTTCATGGTTCATGTAATCTGTCCAGCGTTCTCTATCCGTAAGCGTAACTTGTGTGCTTAGGTATCCGTCTGCCTCTTGACTTTTTACAATCCAAGGAACATATTTGTTGATAACGTCCAAAACTTTTTGGTCGCCAGTGTTTTGGTAAACATAGCAACAACCCTCCAAAAATTTGAAGCAGTCGCCGTCTGACCACTCTGAACCGAAGAATTTATCGTTCACTTCTCCAGCTGCAATACCAAAGTTTAAGAGTCTTGCGGAGTTTGTTGGACACAAGAGAGCATCGAGCATACTGTCGATAATCTCCATATAATTTTCTGTTCTTTTTCCCCAAAATCCACCTTTTAGTTTGCTGTTTTGAATTTCTGCAAAATTAAATTTTCTGAATTTTTCCATTTCTTCCTCCATTTTTTATATATTATTTTTTAAAAATTAAGTTCGTACTATTCATCTGTATATAAATACGATATCTGATAACAGTTAAAATGTCAATACTTTTTTTATAATTTTTTTAACAATAGCAATTTACACAAGCAAAATGACAAAAAACTAGTCAAAATCACAATCCCTAAAAACAGTCAAACTATAATATTTTCCATTTTTTCTCTTTAAATTGTCCGCTTTTTGCTCGCTTGGTACCGTATTTTTTTATTGTGCAATATTTTTTCGATGTTTTTTTATTCTTTTTTTAGAAAAGACTTGATTTTTTTGTAAATTTTGTGTAGAATATAATTAATTCTTTTATTAGTAGTGTACAAAATAAATTTCAGAACGTAAAAAAATCAAATTAAATTCAAAAGGAGTTGTTTAATATGTCCAATAGAATGTTTCAAGGTGTCCTTCACCAAATGAAAGATTCCATAGGTCGAACTATCGGTGTTATTGACGAAGCTGCAACAATTATCGCTTGTAGTGACTTATCAAGAGTTGGAGAAAATGCTAATGGCGTCACAAGTGAAGACTTTACTTCTCAAAGTGCTTTCGTTGTTGGTTCTTGCACTTATAAAGCTTTTGGGAGCGGTTCAAAAGCTGAGAATGCTATATTTGTAGATGGTAATGACGCTGAAGCTTCTAAATATACAAATATCCTCGCTGCATCTCTAAGCAGCATAAAACAATATTATGATGAAAAATATGACAAAAGTAATTTTATCAAAAATGTTATCTTAGATAATATTCTTTCTGGTGATATTTATATCAAAAGCCGTGAGCTTCATTTCACAAGCGATACATCTCGTGTATGTATGCTCATCAAAATTTCTAACAGAACAGATATTTCTGTATACGATGTTTTGCACAATCTTTTCCCAGACAAAAACAAAGACTTTGTTATTAATATAAACGAAACAGACATCGCTCTTGTTAAAGAAATTAAATCTAACATAGACCCAAAAGATATAGAGAAATTAGCTAATTCAATTGTCGATACTCTTTCAAGCGAATTTTATACACACTGCAACATTGGTATCGGAACTGTTGTTGATGGAATTAAAGAGCTTGCTCGTTCTTTCAAAGAGGCTCAAGTGGCTTTGGAAGTTGGAAAAGTTTTTGACACAGAGAGAACTATTGTTAGATACGATAATCTTGGAATTGCTAGACTTATCTATCAATTGCCAACAACATTGTGTGGAATTTTCTTAAAAGAAGTTTTCAAAAGAGGTTCTATTGAATCACTTGATCACGAAACTCTTTTTACAATTCAAAAATTCTTTGAAAATAACCTTAATGTTTCAGAAACATCAAGACGTCTTTTCGTTCACAGAAATACTCTTGTTTATAGACTTGAAAAAATCAAAAAAATCACAGGTCTAGATTTAAGAGAATTTGAAGACGCTATCGTTTTCAAAGTTGCATTGATGGTTAAAAAATATCTATCATCAAGTCCAACAAAATTCTAATAAATATTTTAAAAAAGCACCCAATTAAGGGTGCTTTTTTTCGTCTTATTAATAATTTGCCCAGAATTGTTGTCCGTATCTGTGGTTATCATCGCCCCACTCTTTGCGATATTCTTGGAGTCTTTCACGTAGTTTGTTAACCACTTCTTTGTACTCCTCTTTGCCATATAGGTCATTGATTTCGCTTGGGTCGTTCTTAAGGTCAAAAAGTTGTGTTCTGACAAGACTTGTGTTATATTCTTTTGATGGGCGGTATTCGATTAGTTTATACTGCTCGTCTTTCACACTTCTCAACAAGTCGTTATATACAAAGAACAAATCTTTTCTTGTTTTATATGTAGCATCTTCAAACGATTTTGCAAAGCTTTTTCCCTCTACTGAACTTGGAATTTTGTAGCCGAGCAAATCGCAAAGAGTTGGGAATATATCTAGTAGATATACATAGTTATCCCTTATTTCGCCTTGTGGTATGCCTTTTCCAGAGAAAATCAGTGGCACTCTTATACTGTGGTCATAGTGATTTTGCTTGCCAAAAAGTGCGTGAGAACCAAGTCCTAAGCCGTTATCACCTGCCAAGACGATAATTGTGTTTTCTAGCTCGCCTGTTTCTTCTAGTGCAGAAATAATTTTTCCAATCTCGTGGTCAAGGTGAGTTATCATTCCAAAATATTCAGCCAAATGCTCACGAACTTCTCCCTCAACTCTTGGATATGCCGCAAGTTTTTCGTCACGAATATTAAACACACCAAAGTCAAATGGGTGCTCTGTCATGTAGTTATCTGGCAGAACGATGTCCTCTGGTTTATACATATTTTTAAATTTTTCTGGCATAGTTCTTGGGTCATGCGGTGCTAGATAAGCTGTGTATAAAAAGAAAGGCTTGTCTTTTGGCATTGATTTTATTGCATTAACAGATGTTTCTGTCAAAACTTCGCTAGAGTGCTTGCCTGGGTTAAACTTGTCACAATGTACTTTTGTTGTTTTTCTATTTAGGCTATAATCGCAAACAAAGTCAATCACATTGTCAAACTCACCAGTTGGGTCGTAAAAACACATCGGCACGTTCCAGTGGTCCCACATTCCGCCAAAGAAAATGTTTTCGCCATCGCTAAAACTTCTTGCATAAGCCTGTGGGCTGTTGTGCCATTTGCCTGTGCCAAAGCAGTGATATCCATTTTCTTTAAACATCTCACCCATTGTTGTGTGTTCTGTTGGAATTGTTTGTCCCTCACCCTCTAGGTGAAGAAGCGTTCTGCCTGTGTTAAGCATCGCACGGCTTGGCATACAAACCGCTCCGCTTGTTCCGCCTGGGATATGTGCATGGGTAAAACTTGTGCCAGAGTGAACAAGTCTATCCATGTTCGGTGTTTTGATTTGTGTGTTGCCAAGAGCGGCAATAGTGTTATACCTTTGGTCGTCTGTCAAAATAAAAACG
>JAWXUN010000212.1:0-3463 GCA_044426425.1 Clostridia bacterium
GGAGCAAGCCCCAACCCTACATTCAAAAAATCCGTGAGGATTTTCACATTACTTTTTCACTCTTCACTATTACCTTTTCACTAAGTTCCCACGTATGGGGAACGGTGCCCCCACCGTTCCGAGGGCGAGAAATATTTATCCGAAAAAAATATACTAAATACTTTTTTACACGAAAGGAGCTTGTTATGAATATATTACACCTAAAATATGCTATCGAAATTGAGAAATCGGCTTCTTTCACAAAGGCAGCCCAAAACCTTTTTATGGGTCAACCAAACCTTAGTCGTAGCATGAAAGAACTAGAGGCGACTATCGGCATAAAAATTTTTAAAAGAACCCCAAAGGGAATTATCCCAACAATTCAGGGTGCAGAGTTTTTAGAAGAGGCAAAAAACATACTTTCAAGGCTTGACGACCTCGAAAAAGCTTATAGCACCGAGCTTAAGCAAAACATAAATTTTAGCATTTCCGTTCCAAGGGCAAGCTATATTTCAAAGGCTTTTGCAAAGACTGTTGCCGATTTAGACGAGCACAAAGAGTTTCAAATTCAGTACAAAGAAACAAACACAATCAAGGCAATCGACAATATTTTACAAGGCAATTTCAAGCTTGCCATTGTTAGAATTTTAACAGATTATATGCCATATTTTGAAACAATGTTAGAGGGAAAAGAGCTCAAGCACAGCATTGTTGCAAAGTTTGATGCAAAACTTTTGCTCTCAGATAAATTCTATCACAGAGATTTTATCGAAGAAAAAACCCTTGAGAGTTTCACAGAAATTTGCTTTGGCGACCCATTTATTCACGGGCTACAAAGCACAGCGACAAAGCGACAAGAGTTTACAAATGGCAACAAAAAACGCATTTTGGTATACGAGCGTTCAAGCATAATGGATTTGCTAAACACAGTGCCAAACTCATTTATTTGGCTGTCCGATTTAGGCGAAGATGTCATGAAAGCGAATAATCTTAAATTTGTCGAGCTAATCTCAAAGCAAAAGAAAAATTATTCAGACATTTTAGTCTACAAAAAAAATCACCGCCTAAACCAAGTAGAAAAAGCATTTCTCGAAAACCTAAATCACTCCGAGTCAGAAGTTTTTGGGCTATAAAAATATTTTAGTTTCTTGTCAAAAAGATATAATTTTCGCTTAAAAGTTCATCTTTTTTAATCACACGACCCCAAGATATTTGGCAGGTTTCGCCATCTCGGTTACACTCCAAAACTTCAACAGAACTGCCCTCGATGTTTGTAATAAGCATCGAGTGTTTTTCGTCTTGGTCAAAAATTTGGTCACCTATTGCGAGCCTTTCAACATCTTGGTGTTTTTCGATATCAGAATTAACCCCAAAGAGAAAGTCACTGCACATAGACGTAAAAGCAAAGGACGAATTTCCTAGATACTCCGTGTCGTAATTACTTTTTCCATAATATGTATTACAAAATTCACAGCCGTTTTCTAAGTGTTTACACGGAAAATCCGTTGTAATTGAAACAGTCCATTCGTTTGGAATACCGCTTAAATCAAAACCAAAACGGTTCCAATATGTGTTGTTTAAAAAAATCTCTGAAAGTGTCAAAATCCCAGTTTCAACATTTTCGATATCCTCAGAAAGAGCTATGATATTCACAAGTTCGTCTGGCACAGTTTTCTCTACTTCAAAAGTTGGGAGCTGTGCCAAAATTTCTTCACCGACAAGGTTTTTGTCGATAAATCCAATGTCAAGATTATATCGCCTGACTTTTACTGTTTTATCATAAATCCCCATAAGACTCAAAACTTCGCCTGCTTGCAAATTTCCAAGAATTTGCGAGTCTAAGTCGCTACCGCAAAAGAGAACAGCCGAAGAATTAAGCGTAAAAGAAACATCAGCATAATCATTTGTATAAGAAAAAATCTCTTCTACATTTACAGAATAACTGCTTTCTTCGCTTGTGTCTTCTGGCTCAATTTCCAAAATCACAATCTCCTCATTTGTAAAAAAAGGAAAAGCAAGACACATACAAACTAATAATAAAATAGATAAAATTTTTGCATACAAATTTTCTGGTTTTTCTTTTTTTCTCATGGTCTAAAACTCCCTCTCTTTTGCGTATTAATTAAATTATACATCTTTAAACAAGAGAAATTTATCAAATTTTGCGATAAATAAAATTTGCAAATCGAACAAAAAAATGTTATAATATATAGATTATATACGAAAACGGAGAAGATAATGGCAAAGAAAATTTATTGCGTTAAGAACGGAAAAAAAGCAGGAATTTATAACACATGGGCAGAGTGCAAAGCACAGGTAGATGGTTTTTCTGGTGCTGTTTACAAGAGTTTTACAAGCATGGCAGATGCCGAAAAATTTATGGGCTTAGGGCAAGAAGAAGAGAAAAAAATAGACGAGAACAAGCTCGCTGTCGCCTATGTTGACGGAAGCTACAAACACTCAAGCCGAGAGTTTTCTTGTGGTGCAGTGCTTTTTTATAACGGAGAAGAAAAACACTTTTCTAAAAAATATAACGACGAAAATTTGGTCGAAATGAGAAATGTCGCAGGCGAAATTATGGGAGCGGTAACAGTTATTAGATATTGCATAGAGAACAAAATTGAGGCTATCGAGATTTATTACGACTACGAGGGCGTTGCAAAATGGGCGATGGGCGAGTGGAAAGCTAACAAAAAAGGTACTATTGCCTACAAAAATTTTATAGCAAAATCAAGAGAAAAACTGCTGATTAAATTTGTAAAAGTAAAAGGTCACTCAGGCGATAAATACAACGATATGGCGGATATGCTCGCAAAGCAGGCACTGGGAATTTAAATTGCAAAAATTCTGATTTTATCCGCCAAAAGCCATTCATCTATAAGCAACATATTTTTCATGGCAAATTTAGCTTTTTTGGTAACTCTGACAAACTTGATAAATAATTAACAAATTATTAAAAAAAATTTGACATTTTTCGGAAATTTGCTATTGATTAAATGATAGAAATATGATAAAATTTAAATGTATACGAAAATTATAAAGCCCTCATGGGCAGAAGGGGTATTACCATGACAAACAACAAAACAGTTTTGGCTTGGCTTGAAGAAATGAAAACTCTTTTAACACCTGATCAACTAGTATGGATCGATGGATCAAAAGAGCAAATCGAAGATTTAAGAAGACAAGCTTGTGAATCAGGCGAAATGATAAAATTAAACGAGGAAATCCTTCCTGATTGTTACCTACACAGAACAGCAGTTAACGACGTTGCTCGTGTTGAAGACAGAACATTCATCTGTGCACCTACACAAGATGAGGCTGGCCCTACAAACAACTGGAAAGACCCTGCAGAAGCATACAAAATGCTATTTGATATCGCAAAAGACAGCTACAAAGGCCGTACAATGTACGTTATCCCATATTCAATGGGTCCTGTTGGCTCACCTCTTGCAAAAATCGGCGTTGAAGTAACAGACTCAATCTA
>JAWXUN010000213.1:0-3463 GCA_044426425.1 Clostridia bacterium
AAAAAACACAAGGTTAGCCTTTGCAAAGACAGCAACGAGATTGAGGGAGAACTTGTTTCTTTATCAAAAAGCTTTGGCTTTGTTCGTCCAGAAAGCGGTGGCGAAGATATCTTTATCCCAGGCAGAGATTTAAACTCTGCACTGGTTGGCGACAAGGTTCTTGTATCTGATATTGAGAAAGACCAAAAAGGTTATAGCGGAAGAATTGTCCGAGTTTTGAAAGAAGCAAGTGACGAAACAACTGGCACAATTGCAAAATCCGAATGGGGTTTTGAACTTATCCCTGACAACAAAATGAGATATAACCCTGTGATAAAAAACATTGCTAATGCAAAAATTGGCGACAAAGTTTTGGCAAAACTTTTGCAAGACGGCAGAGGTGACTGGACAATGGCGGAAGTTGTTCACATTTTTGGAACAGGCGAAAGTGCAAGAGTTTGTAGCGATGCTATAATCGTTCAGCACCAAATACCAACAGAATTTTCTAACGAATGTCTTTTAGAAGCAAGAGCAATAAGCGAACGTGGAGTTTTAAAAGAAGACTACGAAAACAGGCTCGATTTGCGTGAAGAGATTATTTTTACGATTGACGGAGCAGATGCAAAAGACCTAGACGATGCTATCAGCGTGAAAAAGCTAGATGACTCTTGGGTGCTTGGTGTTCACATTGCCGATGTTTCGCATTATATTAAGAAGAACAGCTCGCTTGACGACCAGGCTATGGAACGTGGAACTTCTGTCTATTTTGCTGACAGAGTTATACCAATGCTACCAAAAGAGATTTCTAACGGTGTTTGTTCTCTCACACCAAACACCGACAAACTTTGTTTCTCGGCTATCATCACATTTAGCTTAGACGGAACAATCAAAAAATATGACTTTAAAAAAACTGTGATAAATTCAAGAGTCAAAGGTGTTTACACAGAGATAAACGAGATTTTTGCCGAAACTGCAAGTGCCGAACTTTTAGCGAAATATTCAGAAGTTATGCCTGAACTAAAAAAAGCACAAGAACTTGCAAATATCTTAAAAGCCAAGTCCTCACAAAGAGGAACAATGGAATTTCAAAGTGACGAGTCGCGCTTTAAGCTAGACGAAAACGGAGTGTGCATAGACATCTTGCCAAGAGAGTCTGGCGAGGCACAAGAGCTTATCGAACAATTTATGATTAGTGCCAACATCTGTTCAGCTAAATTCTCTAAAGACAAAATGCTCCCATTTTTATACAGAGTTCACGAGAGTCCAGAGGCTCAAAGAATTAAAGAATTACACGAATTTTTGGTAGCTTTGGGTGTTGACGCAAAAGAGTTAAAAAAAGACAAACCAAGTTCTGTTGATTTTAGTGCAATTCTCAAAAGAGTCGAGGGCACAAATAACCAATCTGTTGTGAACGAAAAGCTTTTAAGAACAATGGAAAAAGCAAAATATATGACAGAAGCTAAAGGTCACTTTGGCTTAAATCTTGAGGATTATAGCCATTTCACCTCACCTATCAGACGATATCCAGACACAAGTATCCATAGAGTTATGACAGCATTTATTGACGGTGTAAGTTCTGACAACATCACAAAGAAATACAAAAAATTCTGCGAAAAATCCGCTACACAAAGTTCTGCTTGCGAAGTTCGTGCAGTGAAAGCAGAGCGAGAGGCAGAGGACTGCTACATGGCAGAATTTATGAAAAAACATATTGGCGAAAGCTACAAAGGCGAGGTAAGCGGAATTACTAGAAACGGTGTTTTTGTAAAACTAGAAAATTCTGTTGAGGGATTTGTTTCTATTGAGTTATTCCCAAAAAATCAATTTGTTTTTGACGGAGTTGTCAGCCAAATTTGCAAAAAAACAGGCAAAATTCTAACATTCGGAACAGAACTAAACGTAACAGTCGCAAAAGCACACGTAGCAACTGGCAGAATTGACTTCACACCAGAGGTGGGTTAATTCACAATTCACAATTCATAATTCACAATTCACAATTCATAATTCATAATTCACAATTCATAATTCACAATTCATAATTCACAATTCATAATTCACAATTCACAATTCATAATTCATAATTCATAAATCGCAACTTACTTGCATACTTATTATGCAAGGGGTGATTTTTTGAAAAAGATTTTTCTATCTGCATTCATGGGCATTTTGGCTCTGATTTTAGTTAACTTCACATCGTTTTTAACAGGTGTATCTCTCTCAATAAATATTTTAAGCATAGCGATAAGTTCTATACTCGGAATGTACGGCGTTATCACAATGCTTGTTTTGGGCTACATCATTTAGGTATTTTTATACCAAGAAAGGAACTCTCATGATTTTTATTAACGCAAATATACCAGACGAAAATTTTAAACTAAAAAAACAACACATAGAAATTGCTGACGGCATTATCAAAGACCTTGGCGAAAATATGAGCTATAACCCAAATGATATGATAATAGATTGCGAGGGTTTTTACATCTTCCCTGGCTTTATTGACATCCACACACACGGCTGTGTGGGCTATGATTGTGCTGACGCAGATGAAAATGCTGTTGCAGAAATATCAAAATTTTTGCTTACTCAGGGTATCACAAGTTTTTGCCCTACAATCATTTCTCTTCCTCAAGACGAAACAGAAAAAGCAATAGAAAATATTACGAATACAAAAGAAGAAGACGGCTCTAACATTGTTGGCATTAATCTTGAGGGTCCATTTTTATCTTCTGCAAAAAAAGGCTCTCATGACGAAAGTTTTTTGCAAAATCCTGATATAGAACTTTTTGAGCATTACCGCAAAATTTGTAATGATAGCATCAAATTTGTCACAATAGCACCAGAGCTTTTGGGTGCTGAAGAATTTATTGAAAAAGAAATGAAAAATACAACTATCGCTATCGGTCACACAAATGCTGGCTATGATATTTTGAAAAAAACTATGGACAAAGGTGTTTCTCATATCACTCATTTGTTCAACGCAATGCCACCACTTCATCACAGAGAACCATCGGTGATTGGTGCGTTTTTAGAAAGCGACAACGCCTTTGCCGAGATTATCTGCGACGGCAAGCATATTCACAAAAGTCTTGTAAAAGCTATGTTTAAGCTAAAGAGTGAAAACATGATTATCGTAAGTGACAGTATGCGTCTTTGTGGCGAACCAGAGGGTAGCACTGGAATTTTGGGTGGAAAAGAAGTCACTCTCAAAAACTCTGTTCCTTGCCTTTCTAACGGCACACTTGCAGGCTCTGCTACTACTGTTTATCAAGAATTTTTAAACCTAATCAACTGGGGAGTTCCTCTTGAAACAGCACTTAAATCCGCAACTATAAACCCAGCAAAAGCACTGAAAATGGACAAGCAAATTGGCAGTATCAAAAAAGGCAAAAAAGCCGACATCGTTATGATGGACAAAGATTTTAATATTGTAGCTGTTTACCATTGAGATATATTTCCACTAACCCACTCAGAAAGGACGTATTTT
>JAWXUN010000214.1:0-3423 GCA_044426425.1 Clostridia bacterium
GAAAGTTCAAGACTTTGGAGAGAAGTTGTGCACGAGGTAGCAAAAGATTACCCAGAGGTAACAGTGACAGATATGCTAGTTGACAACGCAGCAATGCAACTTGTTAAAAACCCAGCTCAATTTGATGTTATGCTTGCAAACAACATTTTCGGAGATATCCTTTCTGATGAAGCTGCAATGATTACAGGTTCAATCGGTATGTTGCCATCATCTTCAATGGGTGACGGAACAAGAGGTTTGTATGAGCCAATCCATGGTTCAGCACCTGACATAGCAGGACAAAACAAAGCTAACCCAATCGCAACAATACTATCATCAGCTATGATGCTCCGTTATTCTCTAAACCAATCAGATGCAGCGAATGCAATTGAAACAGCTGTTAACAAAGTTTTGGAAGACGGTTTCAGAACAGCAGACCTAGACCAAACAAATTATTTAACTTGTACAGAAATGGGCGACAAAATCTGTTCATACTTAGCGTAATTAAAAAATATCAGAGGAGTAACATTTATTTGTTGTTCCTCTTTTTTTGCATAAAAATCACCTTTTTACATATAATTTTAATATTGCATACAGCATGGAGGTATTAAATGTTTAAAAAGATAATGATTTTTTTGATTGTTACAAGTTTTGTAATCGTAAGTGTTTCTGCAAGCACGAGTGAAGATTTGCAAGACCAAGTGCTTAGTCTTAACGATGCTTTAGAAAATATCAATGTAGAAATTGATGATTTAACAAGCAGTGCAGAGAGTTTGAGCGAGAGCATTTTGCTTGTGGATACAACACTATCAGAAAACGAAAGTGATATAATTGAGATTGGAAAAAGCATAGAGCAAATCAATGGAGTTTATGATGAGTATTTTTTGGAGTATTCAGAAAATTTAAAAGAGTTAAAATTAGCTATAAAAAATTCATATTCACAATCAATTGCCGATGAACTTTTAATATCTCAAAATTTGTATATGTCTGATAAAGAAATTAGCTCAATAGAAAAAATTGTAGAAAATGGACAGCGAATAAGCGACGAGCTTAATCAACAAATGGAAAAAACCGAAAGCGAAAAAGAGAATTTGCAATTGCAATTAGAAGAATTAATAAGTGAAAATGAGAGTCTTGAAAAAGAAAAAGACTCACTAATGGCAGAGTATAGCCAAAACGAAAATGAATTAAAAGAACTAATGCTAACTAGAGTTAACTATAAAAGCTCGCTAGAAAAAATTGAAATACAGCTAAGCGAAGAAAAAGAAAAAGAAAATTTGTCAGAAATTGCCGAGAACGAAACAGCTGTTTTGACAAATGCACAGATAACAATTTTTGATGAATACGAAGTTTTGGAGGCTATGTGGCCTGTGCCAAATTTTGGCGAGGAGTGGATAACAAGTTTTTGGGGTGATGGCAGAGATCACAAGGGAATTGACATTGCTGCAAATTATGGCGAAGAGGTTGTTGCGAGCGAGAGCGGATATGTAGAAGAAGTTTATGCTAGTTCTTCTTGGGGAAATAATATTCTTATTTCGCATAATAATATCTATCAAACGAGATATGCACATTTAAGCGGTTTTGCGGTAGAAGTTGGCGATTATGTAGAGCAGGGTCAGGTGATTGGATATATCGGCTCAACAGGAAACTCAACAGGAAATCATTTGCACTATGAAATATATTTTATGGGAGAGAGGGTAGACCCATACCCATATTTGAGTTAAGTATAAAAAAAGCTTGTCGATTTAAATTCGACAAGCTTTTTTTGATATTAAGATTTTTTGTTATATAATTGTTTTAGTGCAAGGAATTTTTCTTTTCCAATTGGTAACTCTATGTCATTGTGTAATTTTACTACATAGCGTTTGAATGAAGATATGTATGCTGTGTTGATTAAATAAGACTTGTGGATTCTAAGAAAAGCATCAGAAAGTTTTGGTTGGTGCACACGCAAAATTCCAGATATAGTAAGGCACTCGTCTTTCGTGTGGATTTTTGTATTTTGACCATCTGATTGCAAATATAATATTTCTTCCTCAGAAAAAATTCTGTGCTCACCTGTTGAAAGTCTAAACATCTTTGTTGGCGAACTTTGGTTAGGAACAGCGTTTGTGATATAATTGATAAAATCATCAGAAGAGTTTGTTTCGTCAATTTTATTTTGAACAGTTAGCGGAATATCTTGTGCATTTGAGCCGTGAATATGAATTAATTTCAAATTATTGTCGATGTATTTCCAAATAACTGTGAGTCTTGTGTGGGTTTGCAAAATGTCACCATTGCAAAGAGGGTTAGAAAGATTAATTCTGCAACAAAGGATAAGTGTATCTCTGTCACGAGAAATTAAATCATAATTTTCAAAATCAATTTTAAATGGAGTAGAATTTAATTCTGACTCGGTAATTGCCAAAAATTGCTTTTTGTTGATTGAATATTGAAAGTCAAAAGCACCAATCCAAACAAAATTGTCGCTTAGATATTCTGTTAAATCATCAATAGAACGGCTATAAAATCCCCGTAAAATTTCTCTTGTTAGTTCGATAATTTTACCTTTTGTAATAGTTTCTCTTCTCATTTTAGTATTTCTCCAATTTCAATTTCATTATATTATTTACCATTAATTTTATTTAATTAATGGTATTAAATATTGCCCTGTGTATGATTTTTTTTTGTTGGCTACTTGTTCAGGTGTGCCTGTGGCAACAATTTTGCCACCTTTATCGCCACCCTCTGGGCCAATGTCAATGATATGGTCAGCTGTTTTAATTAAGTCCAAATTATGCTCAATTACCAAAACAGTGTTGCCAGTATCAACTAGTTTTTGCAGAACTTCGATAAGCTTGTGAACATCTGCGATATGAAGACCAGTTGTCGGTTCATCTAAAATATAAATTGTTTTGCCTGTCGCTCTTTTAGAAAGTTCAGTAGCAAGCTTAACTCTTTGAGCCTCGCCACCTGATAGAGTTGTAGCAGATTGACCAATTTTTATATAGTTCAAACCAACATCAAAAAGAGTCTGAAGTTTTCTTGCAATTTTTGGAATATCAGCAAAAAAGTCTAAGCCCTCTTCAACTGTCATTTCTAAAATATCGTGAATAGATTTTCCTTTGTATTTAACCTCAAGCGTTTCTCTGTTATATCTTTTGCCCTTGCAAACATCACAATTTACATAAACATCAGGCAAAAAGTGCATCTCAATTTTAATAATTCCATCGCCTTGGCAAGCCTCACAGCGACCACCTTTAACATTAAAAGAAAATCGCCCAGGCTTAAAGCCACGCAGTTTTGCCTCTTTTGTATTCGAGAACAAATCACGTATATCAGTGAAAAGTCCTGTGTAAGTTGCTGGGTTAGAACGTGGGGTTCTGCCGATTGGACTTTGATTTATTTGAATAACTTTGTCAAGATTTTCAATTCCCAAAATTTCTTTGTGCTTACCAGCAG
>JAWXUN010000215.1:0-3361 GCA_044426425.1 Clostridia bacterium
CTAAAGGGAATTCGCCAGGTGCATTAAGTATAACATCGCCATCGACATTTGGGTCAACATCTTCTGCTGATTCAGAAGATGTGTCGCTCTCATCAGCAGATGAACTGCTTGACTCTGTTGTAGTCGCACACGCACAAAGCGAAGAAACTACCATTGCCGCTGAGAGGAATAAGCTTAGAAATCTGATTTTTTTGCTCATTTTTTTGTTTCCTTTCTGTTAAAGAGTTAGACTCTTTTTGAAAATTAAATATATTACTTACAACACCCTCCCTGTTAAAAGGTGATGTTTATAACCAAGAAGAAAATCCTGATAAACATTTTTTTGTATTTATCGTAACCTTTTATAAAATAATTAAACTAATATAAAAAAATATATCGTAAGTAAACTAACAAATGATATATGATATCCTGTAAATACATAATAACATTTTTAATTACAAAAATCAATTGTGAATTATTACAAATTTAAATACATTTTTTTGTGCCATTAATCAATTTTTCTACAAAATTCTATCATTATGTATACAAAAAAGTTGTTTCACGGCTTTAATCCAAGAAACAACTTTTTTTATTTAATTCTCATAGCAATACAAGACTGCATTCTGTATACTTCTGTCGATTTTTTTGCTATATCGCAAGAAACTCTTCCGACAATTTCTCGCCACACTCTTTCACTTTTTTCTAGTGGAACAATACCACAGCCAATTTCTGAACAAACCACAACACAGTTTTTGTTCTCCAAAATTTTTTCTATTTCACTTTCTACATCAGCAGAATTTTTTAGCCATTCTTTTATTTTATCTTCAAGATTATTCACAATAGGCAAGCTAAAAGTCTTTGCAAAATCTGTCTTTCCCTGAAAAAAACCACCAGTAATAAATATCATAAAACAAAAACTTCCTTTCCTTTTATAAATATCGGAATGCCACAGCAAACTTCTATAACAACATCAGCTTTTTTGGCAAATTCTCTGTTAAACATAGCTAGTTCTTTTGAATATTTCATGCTCTCGCTGTCGTATTCAATGCCGTCTGTAAAAATATTGTTACTAATTAAAACTAAATTTTCACAGTTTTCACAAATTTTTTCAACACCTAAACTAATCTTGTCTTTTGAATAGTCTTCTGAAAAAAATTCGTTTCCCAAAAGTGTTGACATACATTCCAAAAGGATTGTGTGATAGCCTGTTTCCGAAAAATTTTGTAAATCTCCGTACTTTTCAAGAGTGTCAAAACCCTTTGAAGCACGTAATTTTTGGTGTCTTTTTATCCGAAATTTTGCATCTTCACCAAAAGGTTGCATTGTTGCGATGTATAATTTTTCTTGATTTTCGCCAAGTTTAACGCATATATCCTCTGCAAATTCTGATTTGCCACAAGCCGAACCACCTAAAACAAGTATAAACATATATTCCCCTCCTAAGATAGTGGGACATAGTTATCTATGTTTATGTCGCTGAAATCGCTCATCTCTCTATACACTGCGTTTGCAAGTTCAAATGTGTTAAACGCCATAACCGCACCTGTTCCCTCTCCCAAACGCATATCTAGGTGAAGTGGTGCTTCAAAACCTATTGCATCTAGTAGCATTTGCCCAGCTGGTTCAGCAGAAACGTGACTCGCAAACATATAATTCTTGCAAACAGGATTGACTAAACTTGCAACAAGCCCCGCTGTGCAAGAGATAAATCCGTCCATCAAAATCGGAATATTATACATAGCACCGCCCAAAAACACACCGACAAGTCCAGCTATATCGAGTCCGCCAACTTTTGAGAGAACATCTATCATGTCGTTTTTATCAGGCTTGTGAAAAGTGATTGCCGAGTTAATCAATTTTATTTTTCTATCAAGCCCCTCAGAGCTAAGCCCGGCACCTCCGCCTGTTACAAAACTCGCCTCTTTTTCAAGAATTGTTGCCACAATTGCACTGCTGGTTGTGGTGTTGCCTATTCCCATTTCGCCTGTTGCGATTAGCTTGTATCCCTTTTCTTTAAGCATTTTCACCATGTCAATTCCAACATTTATAGCATCCAAAACTTGCTGTGAACTCATGGCTTTTTCTTTTGAAAAATCGTTTGTGCCATACATAATTTTTTTGTTTATGATATTTTTGTTTTCACTGTCACTTTTCATTCCGATGTCAACAACAAAAACCTCTGCATTGCTTTTTTTTGACAAAATTGCGATAGTCGCCTTTTCACTTGTCATATTTTCCGCCACAATTTTTGTTATCTCTTGCCCAGATTGAGTTACATTTTGGGCGACAATTCCGTTGTCTGCACACATAACAATAGTAGCTTTTTTGTTAAAATCAAAATCGTCAGTACCAAAAATACCCGCACATTTTATAATTATTTCGTGTAATTTTCCAAGGCTGCCAAGGGGAATTGCAATATTATTCCAACGCTCCAAAGCCTTGTCCATTGCATTTTTATCTAGTTCTTTTATATAAAAATCCATGATAAAACCTTTCAATTCTAAAATTCAATGCCTAATCTTGCAGTTACACCGCTGTCAAAAGGGTGCTTGATTTTTTTTATTTCCGAAACATAATCAGCTATTTCGGCAAGTTCGTCCGCAGGATTTCTGCCTGACAAAACAACTTCTTTTTCTGTGTTTTTACAAAAATCTAATATAACTTTTTTGTCTATAAAGCCAAGATTATATGTAGAAATTATCTCGTCAAACACAATCATATCAAAATTATCAGCAGAGTCAATCGCATTTATTAAAAGCTCGTTAAAAAAAGAGAAGGCAACTTTTTTGTCATCTTCACTCATATTCGCAAAACGTCCGAGTTTTTTGTTGGCTTTCATATATGTCAGATTTTCCAGTGATTTTAGAACCTTGACTTCTGAACTTTCGCCATTTTTGAAAAATTGAACAAAAAGAACTTTTTTTCCAGAGCCAATTGCACGAACAGCAAGACCAGTGCAAGCAGTAGTTTTGCCTTTTCCGTCACCACAATAAATATGTACCATTTGTTACTCCTTTTATAAATTTATAGGGAACGACGACCTGATTGTTAAATTAAGCAATAAGTAAAAGTGAAGAGTTAAGAGGTATAGCGGAAATCTTGCGATTTCTTAATTATATATTGTTAAACCTACGGTTGGAGCAAGCCCCAACCCTACGTTCAAAAAATCCGTAAGGATTTTCACATTACCTTTTCACTCTTCACTATTACCTTTTTACTAAAGTTCCCTATATTCAACAAAAAAGCATATCGCTTACATTGTTTCTATTGTTTCTTTAATTAATCTGATTTTTTCTTGTAGTTTTTCTGCGTTATCTATAACACCTTGTCTAACTTTTTCTGGTGCACCGCTCATAAATTTTTCGTTAGAAAGTTTTGCGTT
>JAWXUN010000216.1:0-3349 GCA_044426425.1 Clostridia bacterium
CTGCAATATAATTATTTCTTTTTTTAATAATAAAATAAGTTAAGGCGGAAATAAGCAGTAACGAGATAACTGCTAGTATAATAATAAAATAATCATTGAAACCAGTTTCAAGTTTTTCGTCGTTTTCGATAGACTCTTCGCTAGTTTTAGGAATTTCAGTAGCCTCTGGGCTTATACTAGGTTCTGGTTCGTCAGTAGCTTCTGGCTCGGATGTTGCACTCGGATTTTCAGCTAAATCATCTGCGACATTTGCATCTTGGATATAACCACTAAAAGAAAGTGGATCGAAAATCACAAAGCCTTGTCCTTCTATATAAACCTCGACCCAAGAGTGTAGATTTTTTTCTAAAACTTCAACATATCCATATAAATCAGCAGTTTCATTGCCAGGTGGAGTATATCCAACAACATATAAACACGGAATGTCAACGGCACGTAGCATTACGAATAGGGCAGAGGCGAATGAAGTACAATAACCTTCTTGGTGCTCAAACAAAAAGCTATCGACAAAATCATAACCCTTAACTTCGTTTGGTGTTAATGTGTAATTATAATTTTGGTATAAATATACACACATATTAGTAGCAATCTGTTCGTTAGTTAAGCTGTCATCAACCGTAAAAGTTTTGGCTAAATTAATAGTTCTATCAGTTACAGTGCTTGGTAGAGAGTAAAAATCCGCCTGTTCAGTTTCAGGTCCATAGTCATAAATGGCTTTCTCTTCAAAATTATAATAGGAAATTAAAATCTCTTCGTCAGTGAAATATTTATCATAAAACACCTCGCCTTGGCTACTTGTCAGAAAATTTTCTTCTGTGTCTAACAATTCGGAACCAACATAGCTAAAGTAATTCGGCACAGGCAAAACATTGCTGTTATAATCTACCATGGTAATAGAAAGGTATTCCTGTGTGAAGATAGCTGGATTTGCGATACTAAATATCTGTCGATCATAAATATCTGTATATAAAGAATTTTCGAGTGCGGTGGATTTTTCAAAAGATTTTCCCGTATACGTGTCATAGACTTCACATTTTAAATACAAATTATTATCGTTATCGTTTTGCAGTAAAAACTGAATATTGTCAGACTCGGTGTTGTCACCACCAAGTTGGTTTGATATTTCATTGCTAAAATTATCACCAAAATTTGGTATTCCAAGGACATCTTCAGCGAAAGTATTAACTTTTTTTACAAGCTCAATAGAGCGGTAATTGAGAGGAATAAGATTAAATAGTGATATAAAAACAACACTTATCAAAGCGTAAGAAATAAGTCTTTTGCTGAAAAATGGTATGATATTCATTTTAGAATTTTTTGATTTATAATCACGCCTATAAACAGAGAGTGAATATAAAACTGTTGTTATTCCAATAAAAATCAAATAAATTTCAAGAAAATTTATCTCGCTCAAAAGAATACTACTAGTCAATATTGAAAAAAAGACTAGGATAGAAAAAGCTATTATAAATTTTGGAAAAACACTAAAATAATATAAAAGAATACATATCAAAAAAACGAGTGTCTGAACTGCATAATTGAGAAAAGAACCATAAGGTTCTGTAATAAGCAAATTTTCATCAGCTTTCGTAACAAACAACCAATTAAAAAAATTGTTGGCAAACAACATAAATTCGTCATAATTATTAAAAAGAATAATTATAGAAATTAATACTGCTATAAAACTAATAACTAAAAAAATCCGCTTATCTATATTTAAGAGGACAAAAACTGTCCAAATTAAAATATTTGCTAAAAAAATTTCTATAAAATAATCAAAAGACACAGACAAGGTGCTTTTGAAGATTGTATATGAGATTAAACTTGATAAAACTGTGAAAATAAAAATTTCTAAAAAACAAGAAATTATCTTGTTTTTATCAATTTTAAGGTTAATATTCACCATAAAAAACTCCGATTAATTTAAATAGTCGCTTTCAGATAAAAGAAAAATTTCGTTTGAAGAATTTTTTTTTGTATTTATCTTTGTGGCTATTTCATTTTTATATTTCAAGGCTGTATTTGTCAAGAAAACAACTGTTCCATCTTCTATATATTTAGATAAAAGATTAAAACTTTTTTCATTATAGTCAGAAACAACAAAGGCTTTTATGCCATTTTTATAGTTAAATTCGACTGATTTATTAAAAAGTTCTGGCTTAAATTTTGCTAAATCTAATGCAAGGTTATTTTTACTATCCTCGTTATAATCAAAAACTTGTCCATTCCAAAAGTTGACAGAGCAATCTGGAATATTAGAACTTTTATAAAAATTATATACAGCTAAAACAGCCTCGGCAACTTCTGTATAATTCTCTTTATTTGTTTTTTCGATATAAATATTTACAAAAAGCGAAGAAATTGGTGCATCGTATTCGTTAACAATTGATTTTTTAAGTGCAGAAGATTTTTTAAAATTAATTCGTTTTAAAGAGTCGCCATAGGCGTATGGTCTTACACCGATAAAATCTTCATTTCCTTTTTTCGGACTAGAAAGACTGCCAGAAAAATTTTCTGTTTTAAAAGAAAAAGGGGAGAGCTTAAATTCTTTTTCAATTGGGGTAATCAAACAATTTGGTTTGGCATTATTTTTTTTATTTAATAAAATTTGTTTGGAAAAAACTCCCATAAAACTTCTAACAGTGATATATTCAAGCCCAAAATAACTCTCGCCAACTTTAGTTGGAAATATTGATATTTTGCTATTTGTTCTGCTTGTTTCAGTAAGCTGTTGTTTTTGAGAACTATTTGTATAGCAAATTAAATAATTGGAGTTAACAAAAAAAAGAGGATTAAATTTAAGCTCATATTTAATTTCTAATTTTTTCAATCGACAAGAAACGCTTGAAAGTGGCTTTTGATTAACTTTTAAAGTAAAAATAAATAACATAAAAAAGATTAAATCAAACAAAAACACAGAAAACAAGAACATAAAACTTAGCCACAAGATATATTCGCCAAAATATAGCGAAAAAAATAAAATTACTACCAATAAAACACTATAAGAATAAAAAATAATATTGGTGTTTTTTAATTTCTTTTTCATTAAACTCACACCTTTATTTCTTTTGCAATCTCATTTATTATTTCTTGAGTTTTGTTTGTGAGAGAAATACCTGATAAGTTCGATTTTAGAATTAACCTATGAGCTAAGACGTGGGTAGACAAAAATTTTACATCATCAGGCACAACGTAATCACGTCCGCTTATAAAAGCTAAAGATTGTGCACATCTCATTAAAGCGAGCGAAGAACGAGGAGAACAACCAAGAGCAACATCTGGGTGTGACCTTGTTTTTACAACCATATTAGTTATATACTCTATAACAGTTTTGTCAACTGTGACAGTT
>JAWXUN010000217.1:0-3340 GCA_044426425.1 Clostridia bacterium
ATTTGAAGAAGTTGATGCAAAACTAAAAGCTATTATGGAAAATATCTTTAAACAAGCAGACGATGCAGCAAATAAATACAACTGCCCTAAAAACTATGTTGTAGGCTCAAACATCGCAGGTTTTGTCAAAGTTGCAGACACAATGATTGCTCAAGGTGTTGTTTAATAATTTGATTATTTATAATATTAAAAATCAAAACCGAGTTGCTTTATGCGACTCGGTTTTTTATGCATTTATGCAAAATTATTCTGTTAAGAAAACTGAAAGATAAAACTTGCGATTTATTGTGAAAATAAGACATAAAATTTTAAAATACATTTCTATAATTTACAGTTATAACATAAATTAACTGTAAATTTGTTTTTGTATTTTCTAAACAAAGAATGAATTTTTAATGAATAAAACAACAATTTTTTTAAATGTTTATTTTTTTTGTGTAAAAATATGTTATACTTAATTATGTTATACTTTAACAAATAAAAATTAATAGGAGGAAATTTGATGTTTTCAAAAAAAAGTGTAGAGTTACGCATTTTTATACCATCTGTTGCAATTGCTTTGATTGCAATATTGGCAATGTTGTTAATACCAGAGCAGGCGAAAATAGTTATTGATGAAATTTTTCAATTTTTAACATACGATTTAGGGTGGATATATTTGATTGTTGTTCCAGTTCTTTTTATATTTTCTTTATGGATTGCTTTTTCTAAGTATGGAAAAATTAAACTTGGTGAAGAAAACGAGAAAAAAGAGTATTCAGACTGGAGCTGGACAGCTATGTTATTTGCTGCGGGTATGTCAATATCTGTTGTTTTGTTAGGCTTTGTTGAACCAATAAATCTATTGAGTTCGACACCAAGCGAAATTGAGTCTATGTCTAACGAAGCATATCTTTGGTCGCATATGTGTGCTCAGTTTTTTGAAGGGCCGATTGCTTGGGGTGTGTATGGGGCTGCGTCTGCTGCAATAGCATATACAATTTATGTTAAAAAAGTAGATGTGCTGCGTTTTAGTGGTGCGTGCTCACCAGTACTCGGAAAGCAAACCAATCGTTTTTGGGGTACAGTCTTAGATGTTTTGGTTATGCTTGGAATGATAGGCGGTATTTCTACATCGTTGGGTATGGGAACGCCAGCTGTCACAGCAATGATTTCACATCTTACAGGAATTCCGAACAACACAGGTCTTACAATTTTCGTTCTATGTATATGGGCATTGTTGTTTGGCACAAGTGTGTTTATGGGACTGGACAAGGGTATTAAACGCCTTAGTGATATCAATTTATATTTGTTGTTTGCACTTATGGTTATAGTATTTTTCTCCATGCCTATAAGTGATTTTTTCTATCTAGAGCTTAATAGCCTTGGAATGATGATGGATAATCTGGGCGATTTACTTTTAGGTTCTGGTATATTTTCTGATGATACATTCACACAGGATTGGACAATTTTTTACTGGGCTTGGTGGCTTGCATTTATGCCGATGATTGCACTGTTTGGTGCTCGTGTATCAAGAGGACGCACGATTAAACAAATGATTTTAGGAGAACTTTTATATGGCGGTGGCGGTTCTTTGCTAGTGTTTGGATTGCTTGGTGGATATTCAATCTATTTGCAAAGTTCGGGAACACTTGATTTAGTGAATATTTTATCGACAAGCGGGCGTGAGCAAGCTGTTATATCAATATTAGAAACACTTCCTTTTGCAAATATTATTTTGGTAATGGTGCTGATTTTGATATTTGTATTTTTGGCAACAACTATTGATTCGACCGCATATACACTGGCATCGGTTTGCACTCCAACACTATCAGGAAATGAACAACCAACAAGATTTAATCGTATGGTATGGGCTTTGATTTTATTGCTGTTTTCATTAGGTTTAGTGTTAATCGGAGGTTTAGAAACAATTCAAACAGCGTCAATTTTGTTAGGCTTTCCACTTATATTTATATCTATTATCGTTATAATATCAGTGCTGAAAATGTTTAAAGAGCACGAAAAAATAGAAAGTTTGAAAAAATGAGAATTAATCATAAAAATTTTGCTAAACTATCCGAAAATTTTGTAGTTACACTTGCCTTATGCATAAAGTTTTCCAAATTTATGTAAGTATCAATGAGTTTCTTTGTTTGTACCGCCATTTTTTTAAGGTTTAACTTGCTTTCATAAGTTATTTGTGATATAATATTACAGCTAATAAAATGTAAATTATGCGTCGCAGATAAGCGATGGAATGGAGTATTATAAAAATGAGTACGAGAGATAACTTGAGAAACATTGCGATTATTGCCCACGTTGACCACGGTAAAACAACTTTGGTTGACCAACTTTTACGTCAAAGTGGAATATTCAGAACAAACGAGAGTGTTGCTGAAAGAGTAATGGACTCTGGCGATTTGGAAAAAGAACGTGGAATTACTATCCTATCAAAAAACACTGCTGTTATGTACGGCGATACAAAAATCAATATTGTTGACACACCAGGCCATGCCGATTTTGGTGGCGAGGTTGAGCGTATCCTTCTTATGGTTGACGGTGTTCTACTTCTAGTTGATGCGTTTGAGGGCTGTATGCCTCAAACAAGATTTGTTCTTAAAAAAGCTTTGGGTCTTGGCAAAAAACCACTTGTTGTTGTTAATAAAATTGACAGACCAGGTGCAAGACCACACGAGGTTGTTGACGAGGTTTTAGATTTATTTATAGAGCTTGGTGCAGATGACGAACAACTTGATTTCCCAGTTGTTTTCGCAAGTTCAAGAGAGGGTTATGCTCTTGACCAACCAGAGGATGAGGGCGACAACATGGAGCCACTTTTCAAAGCTATCGTTAGAGAAATTCCAGCTCCACAAGGTGAGCAAGATGAACCACTACAACTTTTATTCTCAAATATTGATTACGACTCATTCCTTGGAAGAATTGGTGTTGGTAGAGTTGAGAGAGGTTCTGTTAAAGTTGGACAAACTGTTACAATCTGTGGTGGAGATGCTCCAGCTAAAAATGCAAGACTTGTAAAATTATATCAATACGAGGGTCTTAAGAGAGTTGAGTACGAAACAGCAACTGTCGGAGATATCGTATGTGTTTCAGGTGTACAAAACCTAAATATTGGCGAAACTGCGTGTAGCGTTGACTGCGTAGAACCACTACCATTCGTAAAAATAGACGAGCCAACTGTTTCTATGATGTTTATTGTTAACAACTCACCATTCGCTGGCAAAGAGGGTAAATATGTTACATCAAGAAACATTCGTGACAGACTTTTCAAAGAAGTTGAAACAAATGTAGCTATGAGAGTTGAAGAAACAGACTCTGCTGATACATTCAAAGTTTCAGGAAG
>JAWXUN010000218.1:0-3319 GCA_044426425.1 Clostridia bacterium
GCACCGTTCCCTAAATCATCAATAACCGTGTGCTTCTTTTAACATCATGTCTTTAACTTTCATCAAACGGATTTGTGTACTTCTCTCGTTTTCGTCAAGTTTCATTGTGATATATTTAATTGTTTTTTTAGTTTCAGGAATCATAACGTGCTCCAGAGCGTTAACTCTTCGGCGAGTTTTTTCGATTTCTACTGCCATTAGCTGACAAGATTTTTCAATCTCTGCGAGCTTTAACATATCCTCGAAAACATTTGACAAAAATTTAATCGCATCGTCTAAATCGCCTGATGTAAAAGCAAAACCATAAGAATAAATATCGTTCATATCTGGGGTTCTAGTTTTGAATTTGAACTCAGGAATTTCTACGCTCATAACATTTTTTATGCCAGACTCAATGTTAATTTCTTGTTTTGGAACTAAAAGAGCTGTGTTCAAAAATTCTTCTGTTGTACCAGCTTTTGCAAGCAAAAACCTTTGGTTAGCCTCTTTTATTCCCTCTTCAACTTTTTCACGCAAAGCTTTGTTCTCACGCACTTTGTCAAGAAATTGTCGCATTAGTTCGTCACGTTTATCTTTGAGAAGTTTGTGACCTCTAACAGCAGTGGTGAGTTTCTTTTTTAGCCTTGTAAGCTCCATTCTGGTTGGGTTGACCTGTGTGCTAGCCACAATAAATCACACCTTTCCGTAGTACTCGTCAAGGTAAGCGTCTTTTATTCTTTTTAGCTCACTTCTTGGAAGAATTGAGAGAAGTTTCCAACCTAAATCGAGTGTATCCTCTATGCTTCTGTTAGCGTTATAGCCTTGAGAAACATATTGACTCTCAAATTCGTCAGCAAATTTTGCATATAATTTATCTATATCAGTTAGAGCCGCCTCACCCAAAATAACCATAAGTTCTTTCGCCTCTTTGCCACGAGCATAAGCAGAGAACAGCTGATTCATTGTGTCGCCATGGTCGATACGAGTTTTTCCGTCACCAATACCCTTGTCTTTTAGACGAGAAAGCGATGGCAAAACGTCGATTGGAGGAGCGATATTTTTTCTATATAATTCACGGCTAAGGATAATTTGTCCTTCTGTGATATATCCTGTAAGGTCAGGGATTGGGTGAGTTTTGTCGTCCTCTGGCATTGTTAGAATTGGGATAAGTGTGATACTACCATTTTTGCCTTTTTGACGGCCAGCTCTCTCATAAAGAGATGCAAGGTCAGTATACATATAACCAGGATATCCACGTCTACCAGGAACTTCTTTTCTAGCTGCCGAAACTTCACGAAGTGCGTCAGCGTAGTTTGTGATGTCTGTCATGATAACAAGAACATGATAATTTTTCTCAAAAGCCAAGTATTCGGCAGCTGTTAAAGCCATACGAGGAGTAGCGATACGCTCGATAGCTGGGTCGTTCGCAAGGTTAACAAACATAACAGTTCTGTCAATAGCACCTGTTTCTTTAAAGCTCTCAACAAAGTAGTTAGACTCCTCAAATGTGATACCCATAGCGGCAAAAACAACAACGAATGGGTCATTTGTTCCACGAACTTTAGCTTGTCTAGCGATTTGAGCTGCAAGTTGTGCGTGTGGCAAACCTGATGCCGAAAAGATTGGAAGTTTTTGACCACGAACAAGTGTGTTAAGACCATCAATTGCAGAAACGCCAGTTTGAATAAATTCTTGTGGGTAGTTTCTTGCAGCTGGGTTCATTGGCAAGCCGTTTATATCGTTTCTTGTGTCAGGCAAAATCTCTGGGCCGTCATCAATTGGACGTCCAAGACCATCAAAAACACGGCCAAGCATATCTTCACTAACGCCAAGCTCCATGCATTTTCCTAAAAATCTAACTTTAGAATTTGAAAGGTTGATACCAGTAGCACTCTCAAAAAGCTGTACCAAAGCATCTCCACCGTTGATTTCAAGAACTTTGCAACGTCTTTTCTCGCCGTTTGCAAGCTCAATTTCAGCAAGCTCATTATAGCTTACACCCTCAACATTTTTTACAAGCATCAAAGGGCCTGCAACCTCTTGTATGGTACGGTATTCTTTAGGCATAGAAGTCCTCCTTTTTGCTCAAAACGTCGTCAATTTGTTTTTTAAGCTCTGTTCTAATACTATCAAATTCAGCTGTTAAAGCATCTTCGTCAATATATTTAAAACGTCCAATTCTCTCACGGATTGGCATTTTTATTAAAAGTTCGACATTTGCACCTTTAGAAAGTGCATCTGTGCTCTCTTCAAAAAAGGCAACAACAAGTCCCATCATCATATATTGTTTTGACAAACTTGTGTATGTGTCTGTTTCGTGGAAAGCATTTTGGTGTAGGAAGTCCTCACGAATTGAACGAGAAGCCTCTAGCTTTAGTCTATCTGGAGCAGAAAGTGCATCCATACCAACTAGTTTTACGATTTCTTCTAGTTCTGCCTCTTCTTGCAATAGTCGCATAACTTTTGCACGAAGTTCCATCCAGTCTTTTGCTACATTTGTGTTGTACCAAGATGCCATACTGTCTGTGTATAGCGAATAGCTATTTAGCCAGTTGATAGCTGGGAAGTGACGTTTGTATGCTAGTGCTGCATCAAGTCCCCAGAAAACTTTTACGATACGAAGTGTAGCCTGCGAAACAGGTTCGGATATGTCACCACCAGGAGGTGAAACGGCTCCGATAACAGAAAGTGCACCTTCACGATTTTCTGAACCAGCAGCGATAACGTGTCCAGCTCTCTCGTAGAATTGAGCAAGACGGCTACCAAGATACGCAGGATAGCCCTCTTCACCAGGCATCTCCTCAAGACGACCAGACATTTCACGAAGTGCCTCAGCCCAACGAGATGTTGAGTCTGCCATAAGTGCAACAGAATAACCCATATCACGGAAATATTCAGCAATTGTGATACCAGTATAAATTGATGCCTCACGAGCAGCAACTGGCATATCAGAAGTATTTGCAATAAGAACAGTTCTTTTCATAAGCGGTTGACCAGTTTTTGGGTCGATAAGTTCTGGGAACTCGTTAAGAACGTCTGTCATTTCGTTTCCACGTTCACCACAACCGATATAGACAACTATGTCAGCCTCAGCCCATTTTGCAAGCTGATGTTGAACAACTGTTTTACCACTACCAAAAGGACCAGGAACAGAGGCAACACCACCTTTTGCAATTGGGAAAAGTGTGTCGATAACTCTTTGACCAGTGATGAGTGGCTTATCTGGAGAAAGTTTTCTTTTGTATGGTCTGCCACGGCGAACAGGCCATTTTTGCATCATAGTAATTGGCATGGTATTTCCGTTTGCTGTTTCAATTTCTGCAACAACTTCTTCAACAGT
>JAWXUN010000219.1:0-3308 GCA_044426425.1 Clostridia bacterium
AAAGGTTATAGAGCGAGTTGCAGAGATACTTCCTATCGACCAAGTGAGTATTCATGAAGATATGGCAGGGAAATCTGGTCCTCTTTGGGGGCCAAAGCAAGTGAACGAGTTTATGAAACCATATTATAAAAAAATATGGAAAGCAGCAAAAGAGGCTGGAGCTAAACAATTTTCACAAGATAGCGACGGAAACATAAATCCAATCATTCAAGATATAATAGACTGTGGGGTTACTTGTATTTATCCATGCGAACCTGCTGCGGGTATGGATATGATAGAAATTCGCAAAAAATATGGAAAACAACTTGTTTTAAAAGGAGGTATTGACAAATTTGCATTAAGAGCTGATAAAGATGCAATAAGAAAAGAGCTAGAATACAAACTAGCAAGTCCGCTTACAAAAGGTGGTACAATTTTTGGCATAGACCACCAAATACCTAACGGCGTTACAATAGAAAATTATCGTTACTATGCAAAAACTATGCGAGAAATCTTGAATTTACCACCAGTAACTGAAAAGTGCTGGGCACCAATGGCTTTTTAAAAATTAATTTTAGGAGTATATAAAATGAAAAAGAAAAATATAATGATTATCACTGTTGACCAAATGTGTTGGAGAGCCTTGCAAGTTAACGGAAACCAATTTTCCAAAACACCAAATATCAACAAAATTGCAGAAAATGGTGTGAACTTCTCAAAATGCTACACAGCTTGTCCTCTTTGTTGTCCATCAAGAGCATCTTATTGGACATCGAGATATCCACACGAAACTGGAGCGATGACAAATCTTGTAAAAACTCAACACGTCCCACTAGACATGGCAACAATGGGTGATACTTTTAGACAAAATGGATACGACACTATACATTTTGGAAATTGTCACGATTCAGACGGCTTGCGTGGTTTTGAAGACCACCCAACACCAAACGAAGATGCAATTGTATTTCCAGAAGAATATGACAATTTTAACTTTACTTTAGATACATATCGTGACGAAATTACAACCAAAAGAGTAGTAGATTATTTTGAGAATTATTCTGGCGATAAACCATTTTTGTTAGCAACCGAATTAGTAAACCCACACAATATCTGTGGCTGGGTTAGAGGGCATATGGGAAAACACAAGGATTTACCTTTGCCTTGCGGATTTGAACTTCCTCCACTTCCAGAAAATTTTGATTTTTCTGATATCGAAAATAGACCTATCGCAGTTCAATATATCTGTTGCGATTTAAACTTACAAGCTTGGGCATCAGAGTGGGAAGACGAAACATTCAGACACTATTTGGCGGCGTATTATTATTATATGAACCTAGTGGATAAACAAATCGGACGAATTATGGATGCATTAGAAAAATCTGGCGAAAAAGATAACACACTAATTGTCTTTTATTCTGACCATGGTGACAGTATGTCGGCGAGAAGAAGGGTTACAAAAGCTGTTGATTTTTACGAAGAAGTTACTCGTGTACCATTAATGTTTAGCGGAAATTCTGTTGCAAATAAAACTACAAATGATATGCTAACAACAACTTTGGACATATTCCCAACTCTTTGCTCTTATGCAGGGGTAGAAATTCCAGACGGGGTTCAAGGAATTGATTTATCAAACGCAATAATAGGTGAAGAAATCAAAACCGAAAGAGAGTATGTTGTTTCTCAGTGGCATTCAATGTTTAGATACATAATATCACAAGGAAGAATGCTATGCACAGAAGATTTTAAATATACATACTACATAGAAGACCACTGCGAAGAATTGTTCGATTTGAAAAATGACCCTTACGAAAAAATAAATGTAGCTAAAAAAGATGAATATAAAGATGACTTAGAGAAAATGAGAAAATATTTTTCTGAGTATTTAGAAAAAACAAAAGACCCATTTATGAGCATGAAGCCAGAAGCAGAAAAAAGATGGCGTTCTCATAAAATAGGCTATACTGAACACAGAGGAGATTCAGTAATTTGCGAAGAAAATAGAAAAAAAGGAAAAATACTATAAAATTAAATGCCTACTGAATTTATAATCATTCAGTAGGCATTTTTTTATTTGCGTTTATTTAAACTGGTTAATTTCTTTTATATAATCATAATCAATGGATTTCAGTTTTGCCACTAGCTCGCTTTGGTCTATGCCCAAATCCTCGCAAAGTTTTTCTAAACTGCTATACTCATCACGGAGTTTTGTGTTAATAACGCTTAAAAGCATAATTGGGTCATTTGGTAAATTCATTTTGTCACCTCTATTTATGCACCACAGTGCTTTTGTGTTGTGTTTTTCCGCCAAAATCGAGTTCTTTTCACGGGATTTGAACTTTGCTTATTCTATTATCATCTCTAAATATTCATCAAGTCTTGTTTCTACTAATTCGGCTATCATATCTGCAAAAGGATTTATATTTCCTGTTAGTGCGTATTTTTCTAAACATTCATAATATTTTAATCTATCTTTCACATCTATAGAAACAGGTGGTAAATTGTTAATCATTAATTGATAGTTCATTATAAGTCTTGATGTTCTTCCGTTTCCGTCTATAAATGGGTGAATTTTAACAAATTCTGCATGAGTCCACACTGCAAGCTTTATGGAATTTAAATCGTTCTTAATTTTTAAATCTACAAAAAAGTTTTCAATTTGCTCATACATTTTCATTCCTGCAGGTGGTTTGTGCCTTGCACCACTTATATACACTTGCTCGTTTCGGTAAATGCCACCGATAAAAATGTTTTCGTTTATGATAGAGTGAATATCTTTTGTGATTTTTTCGTTTAAAGCTAGATTTTCACTGACACATTTTTTTACATAGTCAAAAGCTTTTTTGTGGTTTACTACTTCATATATTTCTCTTAAAGCCTTACCACCAACAGAAATATTGTCATCAAGCAACAGCTTAGTCTCCATTAAAGTTAATGTGTTGCCCTCGATAGCGGTAGAGTTATGGGTATATTCAATCTCGAAAGCAGTTTCGTATTTCAAAGAGGCAAATTCTGATATTTTGTTTTTGTTTTGAATATATAATTCTTGTTTTTGCTTAATTTTATTAAAGTCCATAACACCACTTCTTTCTATTTAGAATATTATTATTAATTTGCGTCAGTTCATATTTCACGCATAAATATGGTATCCATATCACCGCTATAACTTTTCAATGAATCAATTACTTTAAAACCACATTTCTCATAAAACCCTTTCATATCCGATGGAATATAAACTTTTGAAAAGTGTTTTTTCTTAGCATAATTAATGGCAGTTTCAATCATTTTATGACTTACTCTTTTACCACGGGCATTTTCATCTACAAAAACAC
>JAWXUN010000220.1:0-3308 GCA_044426425.1 Clostridia bacterium
AAGCTGTTCTGTGCCAAATTCTTCAGAAATATTTTCTGCAACCTCTTCCATATATGGCAAGAAAGTGAAGTCCTTGCTGGATTCTTTTTTGATTGTGGCAGTCATGTTCACATTTCCAGGATATTCGTTTTCAGTAAGCATATAATTGCTCAAATTTGTATTAAGTGTTTTTTGCAAAATCGCTTGCGAATAAATTGGATTGGATGAACTTATGCCAACTAACAAGATATTGCCAATTATCAGACTCAGTATCATCCACTTTTTGCTTAATATTTTTTGTATAACAAACTCTAACAAACTCTCACCTCTTTTTAATCAATTACAACTGTTTGACCGTCAGACAGTCCTTCTTCAATCCAATAATAATCACTGTTGTGATAATCAGAGAGAACATATCTTTTTTTGATAACGCCATCTTCTAGTATATTCACATAATAGCTAGTGCCGTCTTGGTTGATTGCCCTATCTTCAAGCAACAAAACATCTGGCATATACTCTGTTGTTGCTACCAATTTCACGTTGAAATTCGGGAAATTAAAATCGCTGAAATCAACATCGCTTGCATCGTAATCAATTTGTATGTAGCAAGAAGCGTCTGAAACATCTGCGGACAAAATTGAAGAAAGAGAAATAACTTTTCCGCTGAGATAAGTTATGTTGTCGCCAACGCCAACCTCTATCTGCACTGTTTGTCCCCAACTTAGTCCTGTTGGGTCGTCAACATAAATTAGAATATCTTCTGTTGATGTAAGCTTGTAGGCAGCTGTGTCTGTGCTGATTTTATCGCCATTGTCAACAGTTGCAAGATTAGAAATCTCGCCGTCATAATCTGCGTATAAATATTGTGTTTCTAGTTCGGCTTCTAGTTCGGCAATACTTTCTTCTAGGCTGTCGATTGACCTTTGTGTGTTGTATTTATATTGTTCGTGACTTATTGCAAGTTGCTCCATATTCAGTTTCTGAATTTCGTAGTCGTAAGAGTCAGAGTCTAGATTGTTAAGTATCGTTTTGTTTGCGGTGTAGTTTGACTGATAGGTTTCGACGCTTCTGTCGTATTCAGACTCAAGACGCTCAAGCTCAAGTTTTTTTGTTTCTAGCGGAACAACACTTCCGCCTGTTGTGTAGCTTGCAATTAAATCGCCTTTTAAAACATAATCGCCACTACTAACAAAAAATTCAGAAAAATAACCATCGCTATCAAAATTAAAAGTTCTGTCATTTGCGTATCTAATAGAAAGGTTTTTGCTAACCGTTGTTTCGTAATCACCGATGCTTGCCACAGTTGTTTTGTAGCTAAGCTCGTCACTTATCAAAAGACTGTCAACCAAGACATCTTCACTTTCAGCACTGCAAGAAGTGAGAGAAATTGCACTTGTGAAAGATAAGGTTAGTGCCAAGATTTTTTTAGTTTTCCACATAAACATACTCTCCTTCCTCAAGTCCTTCTGTGATTTCTGCATAAACTCCGTTGTCTTTTCCTCTTGTCACAATGGTTTTTACAAGGCTGTCATCAACAACTTTGTATACATAGTATTCGGAACTAGTGCCAAAAATTGCGTTAGTAGGAACTAAAAGAACATCTGTCTGTGTGCTTTGGTATAGATAGAGATTTACAAAATCGCCCGATTTTGCAGTGATATTCTCGTCTATAAATTCAAATTCTGTTGTGACAGTTTGGTTTGAAAGAGTAAGTGAAACATATTCAGAAGATGTCATTTCTACATAACTAATATCATATTCAGTGCCATTGATAAGGGCTGTTATTTTTTCTAGACTGCTCATTGTCATGTTAGATATATACTCACTTTGAATAGTTAAGCGTGTTTCGTCTGCTATGCATATCAAAACTTCTAAATCTTTTACGCTGTCACCCTCAATTAGATTGTTGAAATAAACGATAGTCCCGCTAAATGGAGCATAAATTTTGTTGTTGACTAAACTGTCATTCAAATTTTCTAAAGTGTCATTCAGTTCTTCAAGTGTCAAAGCTTGTGTTTCTTTTGCACTTTTTAAGTTAAGTTCGGCGGTTTCTATATCAGCTTTAGCAAGAACAAGTTCGCCGTCGCTGACATCGTTGCCCTCTGGTTTTTCTATTTCAATTTGATATTCTTCTTCTTGGCTAGACTCTTCTTGGCTAGACTCCTCTTGACTCGATTCCTCTTGACTAGACTCTTCTTGGCTAGACTCTTCTTCGGCTTGCTTTGCCAATTCTGCCTTTGCCTTTTCTTCCTCCGCCTTTGCTAGTTCATCATAATAATCATCATATAGCTGTGCTTGAGCAAGCAGTTTTTCGTAAGTTAATTCAGCTATTTCAATTTTAATTTCTAGTTGGCTGTTAGTGTATTCGTTGATTGTTTTGTTATATGCAATGCTATCTTCTACCGTTTCAATTTGCTCCTCAAGATTGCTTATATCTAACTCAACAAGCAAATCGCCCTCGTTAACTGTATCACCGAGTTTGATGTTGCTTTGTGATAAAATTCCGCTACTTTCAAAATACAAATCCTCAACATAAGGAACAACAACAGCTTGATAACTGCTTTTTTTCACCAAATCGCCAGTCGTGACTAGTGATGTGTCTAGCTCAACACCCACAGGTTCGAGAAGTTCTGGAACATCACTTGTTTGAGCACTGCAAGATACTAGGGAAAATATACATAGCAGAGCTGTTAAAATTTTCAAAATTTTTTTCATTCTATATACTACTCCTATCCCAAGATTACAACTTGTCCCTCGACAAGTCCACTTACTACCTCAACATATCCGTCAGATGCCAAACCTTTTTCTACATATATAACTTCTCTTATGCCTTCGTCATTGAGATAAAAAACAACGTCTTCTCCTTTTGCTAGTCCAAAGGCATCTTCTGGCAAATACAAAACATCTCTTCGTTCTTCGATGATAATTTCGACTTTTCCGCTGTCACCATCAACCAAGGTTATTTGTGGGTCGATTAGTTCAAAGTAATAATAAAATTCGTCGTCGCTTGCGTTTTCAGCGTCGGCATAGTCGTCCGAAGAAACAACTTGTGCAGAATAAATTTCGCTGTCAATAGTAATTTCAACTATGTCGCCAACCGCAAGGATATTTTCGTATTCGGTTTTTGCAGAGAAAACTGATGTGGCACTGTCAAGAATTTTTACAACTGTTATATCTTTGTTAGAGATTTCTCCGTCGCTTATTTCTTTTGCATAAGAAATAACGCCGTCCATTGTTGCGATGATTTGCTTGTTCTCAATCTCTTCTTCAAGCTCGGCAATTCTCAAGTCAACAAGCCACAACTCGTCCTCAATCTCTTCTATCTGGCT
>JAWXUN010000221.1:0-3282 GCA_044426425.1 Clostridia bacterium
GACGTGGATGTCCAACGTGAAGTCCTTGTCCTGATGGATAAGGGAATTCTACTAGAGCAAAGAACTTTGGCTTTTCGCTGTTTTGCTCTGCGGGAAAAACTCCTTGTTCTTCCCATATTTTTTGCCATTTTGGTTCAATATTTTTATATACCTCATTATATTTCATTTTGAAATACTCCTATCAAATTAAATAATTTGCTCTGCATCTTGCCATAATCTGTCAAGGTCATAGAAATCACGAGCTTCGTCAGTGAATATATGGACAATAACACTGCCGTAATCTATTAAAATCCAACCAGTTGAACGATATCCCTCAACTCTAAGTGGCATAATGCCTTGCTCTTTCATTTTTATTTCAACTTTATCTGATTGTGCTTGAACAGCTGTTGAGCTTGTTCCTGTACTTATTACAAAATAATCTCCTAGTGAAGATATCTCATCAATTTTCAGCAGTTTCAGGTCATGTGCTTTCATTTCGTCAAGAATTTCTACTATTTTTTTTGCTTGTTCTAATGTTGTCATTATTGATTTATCCTTTCGGTTTTAGTTACTAATTTTTAAAATAGCATCGTTATATGCATCTATACAATCTGGTATGATAAATTTTTTCTCTTCGGTTAAATCGTTTATCACATTTATAATGCTTTCTGCTATCGCTTCGTCAAGATTTTTGTAAGCAATTTTTCTCATTTCTTTCACACCGTTATAGTTACGGTCATCTGAAATAACATCTGCTACAAAAATAATTTTTTCTAAAAGCGACATATTCCCTCTGCCACTTGTGTGGTATCTTATCGCATTCAAAACATCTTCATCCTCAACACCAATTACATCTCTTGCATAAACCATGCTTGAAATTTGGTGCCAAAGTTTTTTCATAGAAAGTTCGATGTCACTTAAGCGGACATCTCCTTCAGCAATTATTTTCAGCTGATTGTCGCCATTTTCTTCTTTCATTATATCGTGAAGAAGTCCAGCGAGTTCTGCTTTGTCTTTGTCGCAATTGTACTTTTCCGCAAGTTTTATAGCAGCTTTTGCAACATTAAGTGAATGCTCGTATCTTTTATCACTTTGGAATGATTTTAACTGTTTTTTTATCTGATTAACTGTCATTATATTAACACTCCGTTAAAAAAGATTATTTTTTTTAATATATTCTTTTACAGCTATTGGCAAAAAATTTTCTTCGCCATTTCTTATTTGAGTTGAACTTATATCAACAAAAGGAATTTCGGCTATTAAATATTCAAAATCGCTGAAATGATTTTTTAGTTTTTCGCCGTGCTCTCTTAGTCTTTGTGTGGCAATCAAACTTCTCGGAGCTACGCAAATTGTTGCAAGTTTAAATATAATTTCTGAGTTTTTCCATTTATTAACAGTCAAAAACATATCTTCTCCCATAAGAAGAAAAAACTTGTCATTGGGATTTTTTTCTGCTAATTCAGTGAGTGTGTCCGCCGTAAAACTCTTTCCCTCTCGCTTTATTTCTATATCAGAAACTTCGCAAAAATCGTAGTTTTCTAGGGCGATTTTGCACATATTCAGCCTATCATTTGCACTTGCTAATTCGTGAGTTTGCTTGTGTGGTGGAGTTGCCGTTGGGATAATCAAAATTTTATCAAGCTTTAACTTTTCTTTAAAACCCTCAATCAAATTTATATGCCCAAAATGTATAGGATTAAATGTTCCACCATATACGCCTATTTTCATATTCTTCTTTGTTTTGGAAGTACGATGACAGGTTCTTTCTCATTTTTTCTATATAAAACAAATTTTGAACCAATTACTTGTACGACCTCGCTGTTTGTTTTTTCTGCAATTTCGTCGGCAGCTTCTCTTGGTGAGATTGGGCAGGTTTCAACCAAAACTTTGCCTTTGATAAGTTCTCTTTTTGCAATAACATCTTCTGCTTGTGTGATGATTTCGGCAGACATTCCGCCTTTACCTATCATTAAAACTGTATCTAAATCTACAGCTAGACTTCTTAAATATGCTCTTTGTTTGCTTGTTAACATTAAATTTCTCCATTCTATGCTTTGATTGCTAAAGGGACATCCTTTTGGCAATCTTTATTTATTTAAATATTCGGCTAATTTATCTTTAAAAACTCTCAGGGCTTTTCCTCTGTGAGAGATATCATCTTTTTCTTTATCAGTCATTTGTGCGAAACTTTTTCCGTTTACAACAAAAATTGGGTCATAACCAAAACCATTGTCACCCAAAAGTCCTCTTGAGATTTCTCCCTCGCAAATTTCTTCTACTTCTATTGTATCACCATTTGGAAATACACAACTTATCGCACAGGTGAAATGTGCTTTTCTATCTGTTATATTTTCTAATTTTTTCAGAACTGTTGCTTTTCGCTGTCCCTCTTCGGCATATCTCGCACTGTATATTCCAGGTTCTCCACCCAGAGCATCAACGCAAAGTCCAGAGTCGTCTGCGATAGCTGGCAAATTTGTTTCTTTGCAAGCTGATTTTGATTTTATCAGTGAATTTTCCATGAAAGTCTTGCCGTTTTCTTCGGCTTCTGTGATATCAGCAGTTGTTGCCTCTATACCAAGTGGTGACAAAATTCTTGAAAACTCTTCAATTTTATGCTTGTTATGACTCGCTATGATAAATTTCATATCACTCACCAACCTTCATTTTAATTAGATTTTCTTCTATATAAAAAGCTGTTTTATAAAACTCTTTAAAAGCCTCATAAGTATAGGCTGTATCTTTTGAGCCTGCTGTTTCAACTGCCGAATGCATCGCAAATTGTGGAATACCAATATCAACAGAATTTATCGAAACTTTGCTAGTGCTGATGTTTCCGAGAGTTCCACCGCTTGGCATATCCGAACGGTTATGGAAAACTTGATACGGCACATTCGCTCTGTCACAAATCAATTTGAACATTGATGCAGAAATTGCATCTGTTGAGTAACTTTGGTTAGCGTTGAACTTGATAACAGGTCCTTTATTTATATAATTGACATTTGTGTTGTCGCTTTTTTCTGGATAATTTGGGTGTAGTGCATGGGCATTATCGGCAGAAACAAGAAAACTATTAGCAAGAGCGACTCTATAATCCTCTGCATTTTTCTCTGAACAAGATGAAATTCTTGTTAGAACATCAAAAAGAAAAGTTGAGTTTGCCCCTTGTTTCGTTCTACTTCCAACCTCTTCGTTATCAAGGATAACGGCAAGATTAATTTGAGAAGTATTGTCTGCATCACAAAGTGCCTTAAGACTTGTGAATGCACATTGCAAATCGTCTAGCTTTGGCGATAATAT
>JAWXUN010000222.1:0-3274 GCA_044426425.1 Clostridia bacterium
GAGTATTATGAGCATATCCGCTGTTAAACTTATGGAAAATTTAGGTGCACAAAGAATTGTCACCGCAAGAGAAATGACTCTTTCCGAAACAAAATTTATCTGCGAAAACTCTGGCACAGAGATAGAAGTTTTTGTTCACGGTGCTCTTTGTATGTGCATCTCTGGGCAGTGTTATTTTAGTGCTACTCTTGGCTCAAGAAGTGGCAACCGTGGCAGATGTGCACAGCCATGTCGTTTGCCGTTTATGGCAAAATCTGGCAATGGCTACGACCTTAGCCTAAAGGATTTAAGCTATATTGACAAAATCCAAAACCTCAGCGAAATTGGTGTGACCAGTGCAAAAATAGAGGGACGAATGAAACGTCCAGAATACGTTGCCGCCTCTGTTAAATCTGCCCAAAGCATGAGAGATAATTCTTATATCGATGCAACTTTGAGCGATAATTTGCAGTCTGTTTTTTCTCGCTCTGGTTTTACAAAAGGTTATTTGGACGACAAAATAGACATGACAATGTTTGGCACACGAACAAAAGAAGATGTGACAAAGGGCAGTTCTGCTGTTCTATCTAGCCTGCACGAGATATATAAAAACGAGTTGCAAAAAGTTCTGATAAATATAGAATTTTCTGCATTTGTCGATAAATTCCCTGTGATAAAAATAACAGATAACAAACAAAATTTTGTAGAAATAACGGGCGAAAAAGCTTGCCAACAGGCGATTAACAGAGCCCTTTCAGAAGATGATTTAAAACCAAGATTAGCAAAACTTGGCGGAACTACTTATTTTGCTGAAAACGTCACCGTTAAAACAGACGGAAAATCCTCACTGCCTGTTTCGGCAATCAATGCCCTAAGGCGAGAGGCTATCGCCCAACTTTCGGTGCTTCGTGCAAAGGCTGAACCTATCAAATTTTCTTTTGAAAAAGAAGAAATTTTGCACAGAAAAAGCGAAAATCTAAGTTTACGTGCCGAGTTCACAAGTCTTTCTCAAGTGCCAGAAAACACTGATATTTTCGAGTTTATATATCTTCCGCTAGATGCACCGCTTGAGCATTTTCAGCATTTGCTTGGCAGAAAATCAAAACTTGGTGCAGTTTTGCCCTCAGCTGTCTTCGGCGATGACACAAAGATTTTTAAAAAAGCAAAATTTCTTTTAGAAAACGGAGTAGAATTTTTCGCCTGTCCTAATCTCTATGCAATAGAAATTGTCAAAAAAATTGGCGGACATATCCACGGAAAATTCTCGCTAAATATTTTTAATAGTTACAGTGCAAAACAATTTGAGATGCTAGGTGCAGAAAGTTTTGAGCTATCTTGTGAGCTTAAAGAAAGCGAAATCAAAAATATCAAATCAACTGCAAAGCGTGGTTTTATGGTCTATGGCAGACAAACGCTGATGACTGTTCGCAACTGTCCACAAAAGAGAAATAGCAGGTCCTGTGCAAGTTGTAGCGGACACGAAGTGCTGACCGACCGAAAGAACATTCAGTTCCCTGTTCTTTGTTCACAATACCGAAATGACGGCAAGAATTTTGGCTGTTTATCACAATATTCTAAGATAATAAACAGTGTGCCAGTTTTTCTTTTGGATAGAATGACGGAAATTGAAAACTTGGATTTTGGTGTTTTAAGTTTCACTGTTGAAAATTCTGTTGAAATAAATCGAATACTATCAGACTTTAAAAACATAAAAAACACAGTAAAACCCTGCACTTATGGACTTTTTCACCGTGGCGTAATATAATGTTGAAAACTCGGTTGAAAATGTTGAAAACCTGTTAATTTCATGTTGATTAAATTGGAAAACTTTGAAAGGTTATATTTATTATGTTAAAATTCGTCAAATTATACAAAAATTCTAAATCTCCGACTCGTGCAACCTCGGGAAGTGCGGGCTACGACCTTTATGCTTGCATAGAAAATGATGTGCTAATAAAGAGTGGCGACAAGGTGATTGTGCCTTCTGGCATTGCTATCGAACTGCCAGAAAATACCGCTGGAATGATATATACACGCAGTGGACTTGGCATAAAACACGGTATTCACGTCACCAACGGTGTTGGTGTTATTGACAGCGACTACCGTGGCGAAATAAAAATAGGTCTACACAATTTAAGTCACGAAGATTTTGTGATAAAGCCAAACGAGAGAGTCGCCCAGCTTGTAATCCAACCAGTTCTCTGCCCAGAACTTGTGGAAGTATCAGAACTTTCTGACACAAAAAGAGGTGACGGCGGACTAGGTAGCACAGGTTTGAAATAAGATTTGTATTGAAAGGGATGATTATTAATTGATAATTGACAATTGATAATTGTAATGAGAACTATATTTTTCTAAACAAATTATAATATACAAAACTTTAATCAAAAAATACGCTGGACGTTTGTATAAAATGAACGTTCAGCGTATTTTTGTAAATTTAAGCGTGTTATAAGAAAAATTTTTGTTAATTTTATGGCAATTTTCTTCTTTTTCCTGTTAATAATAAATCTGTGCTGACTCCATAAAATCTTGATAGTTTTAGCAATGATTTTAAACTAGGTTCACTTGTACCAGACTCGTAATAAGAATATGCTGACCGAGTTATATTTAGATAATCAGCCACTTTTTGTTGTGTTAAATTTTTATATAAGCGTATTCTTTTTAATCTTTTTGCAAATTCTCTTTCAAACATATTAATTAACTACCTTTCTCTTTTTTTACTATTATACCATGTATGCAATACAAATGCAATGCATACATATAAATATTTTGCAATATAATTAAACTATAAATAATATTGCGAGGTAGCTTATGAGTAAATTTAAAATTCCATCTATCCCACCAACCACAAACAAAACAATACGTTTTCCAAATGATTTAATCGAAAATATTGAGAATTTAATTCAAAATAAAAATTGCACATTCTCGGCATTTGTAATTGCCGCTGTTAAATCTGCAGTAGATGAATTAGAGAATGATGAAAATTAATCTAACAAAAAAACACCTCCACCGACAAACACTTGTCGCTGGAGGTGTTTTTTAAATTTACGGATAAAATCCAAACTCTTAAAACGGCATGATTGCTTCGTCAATTGTTTGAAGTAGTTCTAAATTAAGATAATATTCTTTGTCTTCTGTCACAATAATGTCAATCACCAAAGTTTCTTCTGCGTCGTGCATTGGGTCATTCAAACTCTCTTCGCACAATGTTATGATACTGTCGATAAAAACTGCTCCAACATCGTATCTCTCAAGCCCAGAATTTAGCTTTAAGTCATCAATTTGGCTTGCG
>JAWXUN010000223.1:0-3273 GCA_044426425.1 Clostridia bacterium
GTTTAGGAGTCCACCACAGTTAATGATATGTTGGATTTCTTTTGGGAATGGTGCGATTTTGTATTCTTTGCCTTTGTTCTCGATTTTTAGAATACCAGCATCTAGGTCGTAAGAAGCTGTGTCGCCCTCTTCAACATCATTTACAAAATCTTCGCACTCAACGATTGCTAGACCGATGTTGATTGAGTTTCTATAAAAAATTCTTGCAAAACTTTTTGCTATAACAAGAGAAATTCCACTTGCTTTGATAGCGATTGGTGCGTGTTCACGAGATGAACCACAGCCAAAGTTTTTTCCACCTACCATGATGTCGCCAATTTCTACTTTGTTTACAAACTCAGTGTCAATGTCTTCCATGCAGTGTGATGCAAGTTCTTTGTGGTCTGATGTGTTTAGGTATCTTGCTGGGATAATTACGTCTGTGTCGATATTGTCGCCGTATTTAATAATTTTCATAACATTAACCCTCCATTGTTGGTGCTGATAGTTTACCATCAATTGCACTTTGTGCTGCAACTGCTGGGCTTGCAAGATAAACTTCTGATGTTGGGTGTCCCATTCTGCCAACAAAGTTTCTGTTTGTTGTTGCAACAGCTCTTTCGCCAGCTGCCAAAATTCCCATGTGTCCACCAAGGCAAGGACCACAAGTTGGAGTTGAAACAGCACAACCAGCCTCTATAAATGCTTTTAGGTAGCCAAGCTCCATAGCCTCGAGATAGATTTTTTGTGTTGCTGGGATAACGATACAACGAACATCTTTGTGAACTTTTTTGCCTTTTAATATATCACAAGCTGCTTTCATGTCTGAAAGTCTGCCGTTTGTACATGAACCGATTACAACTTGGTCGATTTTTACATCGCCAAAATCCTCTGGTGTTCTTGTGTTTTCTGGTAGATGTGGGAAACTAACTGTTGATTGAATTTTGCTTAAATCAATGTCGATTGTTCTAACATATTCTGCGTCAGCGTCTGGCTCGAATACTTCATATTCCAAACCTTTTTCGTCCATATATGCTCTTGCAACTTCGTCAACCATAAAAATTCCGTTTTTAGCACCTGCTTCGATAGCCATGTTAGCTATGCAAAGTCTGTCATCCATAGTTAGGTTTTTGAGTCCCTCACCCATAAATTCCATTGATTGATATAAAGCACCGTCAACACCGATTAGACCGATTATATGTAAAATTACGTCTTTACCGCTGATATAAGGGCTTGAAAATTCGCCAATAACATTAAATTTGATAGCTTCTGGAACTCTAAACCAAGCTTTTCCGCTTGCCATACCAGCTGCCATATCTGTTGAACCAACACCTGTTGAGAAAGCACCAAGTGCACCATAAGTACAAGTGTGTGAGTCTGCTCCGATTATTACGTCGCCAGCTTTAACAAGACCTTTTTCTGGCAAAAGTGCGTGTTCGATACCCATATCACCAACATCAAAAAAGTTTTTTATGTTGTGAATATTTGCAAAATCTCTACAAGCTTTGCATTGTTCAGCTGCTTTGATATCTTTGTTTGGTGCAAAGTGATCCATTACAAGAGAAACTTTATTTCCGTCAAAAACAGAATTTAAACCAGCTTTGTGAAATTCGTTAATTGCAACTGGAGCAGTGATATCATTAGCCAAAACCATAGAAAGTTTCGCTGTGATAAGTTGCCCAGCTTTTACCTCGTCAAGACCAGCAGCCTTGGCAAGAATTTTTTGTGTCATTGTCATCATATTCTTTTCCCCCATTTTAATTTATTGTTAAGATACTATATTTTTAATATTAAAATTACTACAACATTTTTATTCAAGTTTTTAATTATATAAAATTAAATTTATTCTTGATAATTTCTGCCACTTCTTGAGGAGATAGGTTTGAATTATCAATTTTAATATAATTCTCAAATGGAACTTCACCATCTAAACTTTCAATTCGATATCTACTATCGTCATTTATCACCCTTTGATTTGACTCTTCAATATTTCGTTTTGAAGCTTTATTTTTAAGTCTATTTTCAGTTGTATTTCGTTGCATACGAATTTCTTTAGTAGTTACAAGTTCAGCACAGTAAAACTCTGGATTTTCGCTACGTTCTTTGAAAATATTCTTAACATATTCGATATAATCCCAATCTGATTTCATATCAAATGCCCAAATATAAGTGAAAATCATTCCATAATTATTTGACGAGGCGAATTCTTTGAAAATTAAATCTCTAATTTCATTACTAATTCTTCCGTCAAAGTATCCCATTATTTCTATGACAGGTTCAATAGACATGTGGTTATGGAATAAACGCAAATTTGTAGATTTCATAAGTTGTTGCCCAACTGTCATTTTTCCAACAGCAGCATTTCCAATTAAAAATAATAATTTCACAAATTCTCTCCTTTTATATAGATTGTAGATATTGGGACGGAAAAACCGTCCTTTAAATAATTATGAATTAATAAAGGTGTTTATTAACTCCGTTGATGTATGCTTCTACGCTTGATTGGATAATGTCTGTTGAAATTGCTCTGCCAGTGAATTGTTGACCATCGTAGCTAAGTTTAACAACAGCTTCTCCGAGTGCATCCTCTCCACCTGTAACAGCGTGGATTACATAATCGTCTAGGACAAATTCTTTTTTTGTTATTTTGTTAATCGCTTTAAACGCAGCATCAATTGGGCCGTCACCGATTGCAACTTCTTCTATAACTGTTTCGCCATTTATAACTTTGACAGTTGCTGTTGCTGTGATTGTGTTACCGCTGTTGATTGTGTATGTGTCTAATTTATAAACGTGCTCCTCTGTTCTTGCTTTGTTTGCAACTAGAGCCAAGATGTCTTTATCTGTAACAATTTTCTTTTTATCCGCAAGGTTTTTGAATTGCTCGAAAACTGTGTTGATTTCTTCTTTATCTAATTGATAGCCAAGAGAAACAAGTCTTTCCTCGAATGCGTGTCTGCCTGAGTGTTTGCCAAGAACCATTTGTTGCTCTGGGATACCGATTGATGCAGGAGTCATAATCTCATAAGTTTCTTTGTTAGCAAGAACGCCATGTTGATGAATACCAGCCTCGTGAGCGAAAGCATTTGCACCTACGATTGCTTTGTTTGGAGCAATTGCAACACCTGTGATTGAAGAAATTAGTTTAGCTGATTTGTATATTTCTTTTGTGTTAACACCAGTTGAAACACCATAGTATTCTGGACGAGTTGTAATACCCATTACGATTTCTTCTAAAGATGCATTGCCAGCTCTCTCTCCGATACCGTTAATTGTACACTCAACTTGAGTTGC
>JAWXUN010000224.1:0-3263 GCA_044426425.1 Clostridia bacterium
TATATGCAGTAAAAAACTTTGAGCTTTGCGTGGAAACTGGCGAGATTTTTGGCTTTGTTGGAAAAAATGGTGCAGGCAAATCAACCACCATTCGTAGTATTTTAAATATAATTTCTCCAAGTGATGGCTCTATTACGGTTCTTGGATATGATAGTATAAAAGACAGCAAAAAAGTCAAAGAACTTACGAGTTATGTTCCGAGTGAGTCGGTTTTTTATGATGGCATAAGCTGTATGGAACTACTGAAATTTTCCGCAAGTTTTTCTGATAAACCAATCGAGGATATTGAAAAATTAGCTGATTTTTTCGACTTAGACCTTAGCAAAAAAATAAATGACCTATCGCTTGGCAACAGAAAAAAAGTATCACTTATACAAGCGTTTTTGAAAAATGCAAAAATTTTAATATTTGACGAGCCAACTTCTGGACTTGACCCATTAATGCAAAATAAGTTTTTTGAACTCGTCTTAAAAGCAAAAGAAGAGGAAAAAACAATATTTTTGTCATCTCACAATCTTAGCGAAGTAGAAAAATATTGTGACCGAGTGGCAATCATCAAAAATGGCGAACTAGCTGAACTACTCAATATGAAAGATGTAAAAATTAGACATAAACAAGTCCTTACATACACAACTACTAACGGAATAAGCAAGTCTGAAGACATCAACGAAGATATAAATTCTGTTGTAAAAAGACTGTCAAACTTAAATCTATCTTCTCTAGAAATTAAGAACAAAACAGTAGAAGAAGAGTTTATAGATTATTACAAGGAGGAATGATAGATGAAAAAAATTAGCCTAAAAAACATTTATCGTCTATGTATTTTCTCTTTAAGAACGCACAAAAAATTAATTTTGGCTTGGTCTTTTGCAATATTTTCTATAATGACTTTATACATGATACTTTTTTCATCTATACAAGAAATGGCTGAAATTAAAATGGAAGCTATGCCACAAGAATTGCTACAATTTGTAGGAATGGAAGATTTTAGTGAAATGTCCAATTACGTTTCTTATTTTGGAATAATATTTGGAATTGTTTTAGTTGCAATTGCTATCTTTGGGGCAAGTTATTCGTCTTCTCTTATCACAAAAGAAGAAAAAAGTAAATCAATTGAGTTCCTAAGCACATTGCCAATTAGCAGAACAGAAATTTTTGTTGCTAATTATTTTTCGTCAACAATAGCTGTTGCAATCACATTATATACAGCGGTTTTTGCGACAATAATTTGTGGATTTATCCAAGGTGGCGAAAGTTTTGTTCTAGCTGATGTTATACAAATAAGCAAAATATGTAGTTTTATACCTCTTCTTTTTTCTGCTATATCACTTGGTCTTGCTGGGATTTCTAGCAAAATCGCAAGCGGAACTTTTTGTTCTATGGTAGTTTTAGGCAGTTATATGTTAGGATATTTAGGTACATTGTTAAACGATGATGGAAAAATTCTTAGTTATGCTTCACCTTTTATAAGCCTATCCGCAGAAAAATCACTTGAGCTATCTAGCGAAACTATTATAATTTTGCTAATATATTTTGCTATTTATTTTACATTCCTATTTGTCGGTAATTATTTCTATTCAAAAAGAGATTTAAATGTTTAATTTTATAAAACGAAAGGGTAGTCACGAAAAAAATATAATCGTGACGAGGTTGAAAAATGAAATTTTTAAGATTTTCAGTAAAAGAAAAAGAGTACATAGGTTACACACAAGACGAAAAAACAGTCACAACAATTGATTGCGAAGACATGATTTCACTAATCAAAAAACTTGGCACAGATGATTTACCAGAATTTTCAAAAGGTGAAGATTTTAACATGAGCGACATCACATTTATGTCACCAATTGTAAAGCCAATCCACGATGTTATCTGCGTGGGTGTTAACTATCGTGACCACAGAGAAGAAAGTAAATCTCAAAATCATGTAAAAGAGTCTGTTAACACAGTTTATTTCTCAAAAAGAGCAACAAAAATTTATGCTCATAACGAAGATTTGCCTGACCTTAGCGTATACGACAATTCTTTTGATTACGAGCTTGAGTTAGCTGTTGTTATCGGCAAAGATTGCCTAAATGTAAAAGCAGAAGATGCCGAAAAATATATTTTTGGATACAGCATTTTCAACGATGGCTCAATCAGAAAAATCCAAACTCGTCACCAACAATGGTTCAAAGGAAAAGGTTTTGACGGTGCAAGCGTAATGGGTCCTTATATCGTACATAAATCAGAGATTGCATACCCACCAGTACTCGATGTTGTATCTTTTGTAAATGGCGAGCAAAGACAAAAATCAAACACAGCTCTTTTTATAAAAAATATTTCAGAAATTATAGAAGAATTTTCTGCTGGAACAACACTAGAAGCTGGCGATATCATAATCACAGGAACACCAGCAGGTGTTGGCATGGGATTTGACCCACCAAAATATCTAAAATCAGGTGACGAACTAGAATTTAGAATAGAAAAAATAGGTGTACTAAAAAATCGCATTAAATAATTTGAAAATATATCCTTTTTCCTATTTACTTTTTGGCTAATTTCTAGTATAATTTATAGGTTAAATACTCTTCACACAATTGAAAGGTGAATTAAATGATACAATTTGAAGATCAAAAAAGATTATTAGATGAACATAAAATTGCTCTAGATGAGCTAAAAAATGCTCTAGGGCTAGAAAGACTTCGTGAAGAAGTTGATATGCTAGAACACAAAGCAGCCGAACCTGGTTTTTGGGATAAAATGGATGAAGCTCAAAAGATTTTGCAAAGAACAGCTTCTTTAAAAGCAAAAGACGAAGGATACCTAAACCTTGTTAGCCGTTGCGAAGATACCTATGCTCTTATCGAAATGGGTGACGAAGAAGAAGACTTAACTCTTCTTCCAGAAGTAGTGTCAGAGGTTTTGTCTATCGGTCAAGAAGTTGAAACAATTAAACTTACAACTTTGTTAACTGGAGAATATGACAAGAAAAATGCAATTATAACTTTTCATGCTGGTTCTGGCGGAACAGAGGCACAAGACTGGGCAGAGATGCTTTTCAGAATGTACAACCGTTGGGGCGAAAGACACGGATTTAAAGTGTCAACTCTTGATTATCTTGATGGTGACGAAGCTGGACTGAAAAGTGCAAGTATCCTTGTTGAGGGCGAAAACGCTTATGGTTTTCTAAAAAGCGAGGCTGGAGTTCACAGACTTGTTAGAGTTTCACCGTTTGACTCAGCAGGCAGACGTCACACTTCTTTCTCATCACTAGAGGTTATGCC
>JAWXUN010000225.1:0-3239 GCA_044426425.1 Clostridia bacterium
GCTCATACGTAGGAACTTAGTGAAAAGGTAATAGTGAAGAGTGAAAAAGTAATGTGAAAATCCTCACGGATTTTTTGATTAAAGTTTTGTATATTATAATTTATTTAGAAAAATATATTTTATAATACAATATATAATTAAGAAATCGCAAGATTTCCGCTATACCTCTTCACTTTTCACTTTTACTTATTCCTTAAGTTCCCGACTATAGGGTGGGGGCTTGCTCCCACCGCAGTTTTTTGTTAACTTACGGAAGGAGCAAGCCCCTTCCCTACGTTGTTATTGCAAATTTATCTGTTTTCCCCACAATATAATATAAAAAAGGTATGAGTCAAAAAAAACTCATACCTTTTCTTTTTATTTAAAATTATTCAGCTACAAAAGCGTCTTTTCCTAGACCACAAACTGGACATTCGTAATCGTCTGGTAAATCCTCGAAAGCTACTCCGTCGTTTTCGTCTGGGTCATAAACATAGCCGCATGGTTCGCATACATATTTCATGATTAAATCTCCTTTTTGTATTTTAATAATAATTATTGCTCAAAATCATTTGAATTAACCAAAATATCTTGCTAAAAGACCAGCAAATGCTTTTCCGTGTCTTGCTTCGTCTTTTGCCATTTCGTGAACTGTGTCGTGAATTGCATCTAGGTTAGCAGCTTTTGCTCTTTTTGCTAGGTCAAATTTGCCAGCTGTTGCACCATTCTCTGCGTCAACTCTCATCTCTAGGTTTTTCTTAGTGCTGTCTGTAACAACTTCACCTAAAAGCTCTGCAAATTTAGCTGCGTGTTCTGCTTCTTCAAAAGCAGCTTTTTCCCAGTACATACCGATTTCTGGGTAGCCTTCTCTGTGTGCAACTCTTGACATTGCAAGGTACATACCAACTTCTGAACATTCGCCGTTAAAGTTAGCTCTTAAATCAGCCATGATATCTTCTGAAGAACCTTGAGCTACGCCAACAACGTGCTCTGCAGCCCATGACATTTCTCCTGCTTGCTCTGTGAATTTTGATGCTGGAACACCACATTGTGGACATTTTTCTGGTGCTGAATCTCCCTCGTGAACATAGCCACATACTGAACATACAAATTTTTTCATAATAATTTTTCCTCCAATTATTTTTTTAAATTTCTTTTTTTATTGTGTATTTTTTGTTTTGCAATTATAACATATACCTCTAAAAACAATCTCTTTGCTAAATACTTCAAGTCCATATTGTTGCGAAAGATTGTTAAGTTGAGCATCATTTAAAAAAGTTTCGTGAATATCTATAATGCAACCACAATTCTCACAAAGAAAATGACTATGTGGGTTTGTGTTTCCATCAAAATGTTCTTGGCCATCTATAACGCCAACACTCTTAACTTTTCCGTCTGCACAAAACTTTTTTATATTTCTATAGACAGTTCCCAAGCTCAAATCCTTATACTGTGGTTTTAGTTCGTTATATACCCATTCAGCCGTTGGATGAATTTTTGTAGAACAAAGCAACTCCAATATTGCAACACGCTTTTTGCTGTAATTCTCTCTTGTTATCATTAATAAACTCCTTTGTTCATTACTTCTTAAGCTTGTGGCAATATTATATCACATATTTTTTAATATGTAAATAGTAATAATTATTATTTTTATATCTTTGTATAACTAGACAAATAAAAAGCATAAAAAGTTTTTTATTTTGTTATTTTCGTTCAGCTAACAGCCTTGTCAAAGCTTTTTGGGACTTATCCTCGCACACCGCAACAACTTCGTCGCCTTCTTGTAATGTTGTATAACCATTTGGAATAATCAGTTTTTCTTTTCTAACAACAGAAATTACAAGAGCACCTTTTGGAAAAACAATGTCTTTGATTTGCAAACCGTCATGTGCAGTATCGTGTGGCAAAGTCATTGTGCAAATCGCACCTTTGCCCTTGTTTATACTTGCGAGCAAATGCATATTAGATAGGTCAGCCTCTTGCTCTATCAGCTTTGTTATAATCTCTGTGCTACTAACTGTATAGTCAATGCCTAAAAGTCTAAAAGTTTTTATATTCCTTGGGTCGTTTGTTCGAGCGATAACTTTTTTAGCACCAAAATATTCTTTTGCCATCTGTGCCGCAACGATGTTGTCTTGGTCGCAACCTGTTACCGCAATAAAACAATCGACATCTCTGATATTGGCTGTTTCTAACACGCTAACATTTGTGCAATCTCCATAAATAACTTGTACATTCAAATCGTTCGCAAGATTTATGCACTTGTTTCTATTATTTTCGATTAGGCTTACGCTGTGCCTTTTTTCAATCATTGCAAGAGAAAGGTGCAAGCCAACCTTGCCACCTCCAGCTATAACAACTCTCATCTATATAAATTTCCTTTCGTCTTTCTATTCTTAGTCCATCAACTTTGCATAGACTATATAATCTCCATCTTCTATTTTTGGAGAATTTGAAGGAGAGTTTAAAACAATTTTTTTGTTTGTCTTAAGCAAACCCAAAACAGTTACTCCGCTATCGACACTGATATCCTTAGCCGTGTGGCCTATCAATTTTCTGTTTATTGGTGTTAAGTTAAACGCAATTGTATTAGTTTCTATATTAATTTTTTCTAGCTCTTTGTCCTGCAAAACAGCCGATATCATACTATAAGAAGAGATATTTGTTGGGCAGACAGTTTGAAGTCCAAAAGTTTCGAAAACATTTTCTCTTGCTGGGTCAGAAATACGAGAAACAACCTTTGGTACATTAAAAATCTTTCTTGCAATTTGTCCTATTGTAATATTCAGATTATCATCAGAAGATGTAACTAAAACAGCATCGCAATTTTCTATACCAGCAGAAATCAAATTGTTGATATCCATCGGAAAACTGCAAAAAGAAACACCGCCAAATTCTGGGCTTAAGTGATTAAGTTTTTCTTCGTCCTCTTCAATAACAGCCACTTCGTGATTAAGATTATCAAGCTCTTCGGCTACACTCCTGCCAAGATATCCTCCGCCGACTACTAAAATATTCATTTAATTCTCCATTTCTTTTTTAGAACATTAAACTAATGTCGCCTAAATTTTACAATAATTGCAAAAATAGCCGACATCATTAGTTATTTAGTTAAAAAGCTTTTCTTAAATTTCTGAGCTCACTTCTTCTTCGCTTGATGTATCGTCGCCAGTTTCGTCACTTGTTGTGTCGTCACCAGTTTCGTCACTTGTTGTTTCATCGCCAGTTTCGTCACTTGCTGTTTCATCGCCAGTTTCGTC
>JAWXUN010000226.1:0-3216 GCA_044426425.1 Clostridia bacterium
CCATTAAAAAGACAAGGATAAATAGTATGACTCCAACAACGCTTGCACCGCCCATTGCTCCCATTTGGTTGAAAACAGAAGCGATAACACCTGTTGCAAGTCCGAGTGCGAGTAGTCTTGAATAAGAAAGAATGTCGCTTAAATAGCTTGTTGCACCATATAAGCCATACAAGCCTTTCATAAATCTGATAGCTGGTTTTTTTGACTCTCTGCCTGATGTTAATACAATTCCAACAGCTCCGATACCTGCAAAAACAGCACCAACATTTCCTACTGCAACTGGCAATGTAAAGCCTAAGCCAGAGATATCTAGGAACATTTCCATAGACATAAAGTATATAATTCCGCCACCGACAAGAAAATACCAAAAGACAACATCATAAATTGCATCTTTGATATGCCCTGCCTTTGCAAGCATATAGAACTTTAGTGCCAAGCCAGAGAAAAGGTGAATGACTCCGAGAAGCAGTGAGAACATCAAAAGTGTCATCGGTTCGCCCAGTGGTTTAAACCACAAACAAGGCGTTGATAACTGAACACCAAAGAATGTTTCGCCGACAACCTCAATTACATCTCCAAAGAAACTGCCGAACATCAAGCCCCAAAAGGCTGTTGAAATTCCACAATAAAGGAACATTTTAATTGAGTTTTTGAGTCCGTCTTCCATATTTTTGAATTTTGCCAAAATCGTTCCACAACCTATAACCATAATCAAGCCATAAGCTAGGTCTGATAACATCAAACCGAACAAAAAGTAATAGAAAATAGCTGTCGCAGTGGACGGGTCAAACTCTTTTTTATTTGGCAAACTATAACTTTCTATAACACCCTCAATAGGTGCTGCAAAGCCATTGTTTTTGAGTTTAACAGGTATCTCCTCATTTTTGTCAGGGTCACAAAACTCTGCATAACAAGGATAGTCTTTTTCTAGTTCTGCCTTTAGGTTTTCGCAGTCCTCTTCTGGAATAAATCCTTTTAGAACAAAGGTGCTTTTGCTTTTTGCAATTTTGGATAAAGCGTCGTATTTCTCTGTTCTAGCAGTGAAATAATCTGAGGTATAAAGAAATTTTTCTCGCATATCTTTGTATGATACGACTTCTTTTTCGGCAGAGTCAATTTCTTTTTTAGAATTTTCGATACGACTCTCAAGCTCTTTTATTCTCTCTATCGGAGATTTTTTGCTTGGATTTGCTGGCAAACTAAAGCCAATATTTCGCATAGCTTGCTCAAATTCTGAGGCATTTTTTCTGTGGCACACAGCAAAGATACAAGTTTGTTGCGTGTTATGACTCACAACCTCTAAATCAAAAGTAGAAACTTCTGGAATTTCTTTTGCAAGCATTTCTTTTATTGCATTTTCGTCAAAATCAGCAGGCAATGTTCCGATAAACACGCTTGTGTTTTCGGTTGACTTTATCCTCATAGAAACATCAAGCTCTTTCCATGGTTTTAAAGACTCAATGCCAACATTGTTTCTTATGATTTCTGCATTTTCATCTGTGATTATTTTACCGAGTGAAACTATTTTTTTAGCCACTCTTAAAACTTCTTTTGCATTTTTTTCGGTATCTTTGTATTGCTCGACTGTAATTTTTGTTCTTCCAGCGAACATCGACGAAGACTTTTCGGGTTTAGATAATTTGTCTAGAATAGCAGTGGCATTTAGCAGACTTTTTTGACTATTTTCAAAAGTTGTTTTTGAATATGCAATATCAATTTTTGAGAAACACTCGTCATCTCCTGTTTCAATGTCACCAAGTTCTACACAAGATTGTCTTTGCAAAAACTCGAGAATATCTTTGCGGTTTTGATTTAGCCCGAAAATGCTAAGTTTTTTCATGGGCAATACCGCCATTGGCATACCTCCTATAAAAAATTATTTTGTTTTCTTTTAAGAAACAATTATTTCTGCGATAGCCTCTATGGCTTTATCTTTATTTGTATCATAAAGCACTTTTAGTTTTTCGCTTTCGTTAATCGTATCTTTTGTTATGCTATCATACAATGCGTCAGCTTCTTTTTTTGCTTGAATATTCACGGTTTTTTCTATCTCTTGTTTTTCATTTTCAAAAGAAAGGAACATCTCCGCTTTCTGCTCGTTTGCACTGTTTATGATACGCACGTTTTCCTCTTTGGCATTAATCAAAGCTTGTTTTGCTTTTTCTTCTACCAATTTAAGGGTTTCCATTGTATCTTTTGCCAAAAATATCACCCCTTGCACTTAGATAATTATAAATATACAAATTAATTATATTATATTTTTGTGAGAAAGTCAATTTTTTATTTAATATTTTTCTATTTTTTATTATTCTTGCCTAAAACAACAATTTTTAAAAAAATTAGCTAGTTTTTTCAAGAAAATCTAATAAAGTTTACAATTTGATAATAAATTTTCTCGAATTTTGAGTTATAATATTCTTTAGAATTAATAATAATTAAAAGGTAGGATTTATATTATGAAAGCAAAATCATTTCACTGCTCTAAATCTGGAGTAGTTCAACCACTTGCTGCTTCAATCGGCACAAACTTGCACTGTGTTTGCGACAAAATGCCTCCTGCATATCCATGCGACAAAGACAAAGTTGTTTACATAGGTATTGAGATGGATGGAAAAGTTCCACACCCAGTAGAGCAATTTGTTAAAGACTTAGACAAAGCTAGAACAACTGCTGTTGCTTTCTATATTGTTAACGGTAACGGTAACACTGCTGGTCTTGAGGGTCTAGAGAAAATGCTTGCAAGCAAAGATATCGTTAAAGCTGGCGAAACACTTAGCATTATTTGCAAATCTTCTTTCTTCAAAAAAGGTCAAGTAACAGACGCTGATGTTGCAAAAGTTCTTGAATGGTCGCAAGAAATCGCAGCTATGAAATTCTAATTTTTTAAAAAAAGTTTTGGACTGTAACAAATTGTTACAGTCCATTTTTTTAAAAATATTTATCTTGATTTTTTCGATACTGGCTGGCTGTGTAGCCGTGCTTTTTTTTGAAAATTTTTTCAAAACTCTTCAAATCCTCATAGCCAATTTTCTCACAAATCTCGGCAATGCTCATTCCATCTCTTAGCAGTTCTCTGGCTTTGCTCATTTTGTGCTCCAAAATAAATTGATATGGCGATTGCTTAACTTTTTCTTTGAAAAGCCTTGTGAAATATTCAACCGAAAAGCCTGTTTTGATTGCAAAAGATTTTACAGTGATGTTTTTTAAGGCTTCTGT
>JAWXUN010000227.1:0-3202 GCA_044426425.1 Clostridia bacterium
CCAAAAGCTCTAAAAATCCTCACTAATACGAAAGTATTAGCTGTGGTTTTTAAAACTTCTGACAAAATTTCTGCTCACTTATTTATAAGCCTAATAATAATCAAGTTGCTATAAATTTTGAATTATAAATTGCTGTATCCTGTTAGGTATTTATCGACTTGTCTTGCGACATCTCTGCCTTCTCTGAGTGCCCACACAACAAGGCTTTGACCCCTTCTCATGTCACCAGCTGAGAAAATTTTCTTTTCGTTTGTTGCAAAATCGTTTGTTGCAATGTTTCCTCTTGCGTCTTTTTCTATTGCAAAAGCATCTGCTACATAGTCTTGGCAACCTGTAAAGCCAACAGCCAAGAAAACAAAATCTGCCTCAACAAAAAATTCTTCGCCAGTTGCTACCATCATCATTCTGCCTGTTTCCTCGTCTTTTTGAGGTATAAGCTTGCTGATAACTGCACCAGTAAGATTTCCGTTTTCGTCTTTTGTGAACTCTTTGACAGTAGTTTGAAAAATTCTTGGGTCGCCACCGAACACTGCAATAGATTCTTGTTGGCCGTAGTCTGTTTTTAGATTTGCTGGTTTTGGGAGCATTTCTAGTTGAGTAACAGCACTTGCACCCTGTCTGATTGCACTGCCAACACAGTCGTTGCCTGTGTCACCACCACCGATAACAATAACTTTTTTGCCGTTTGTGTCGATTGCTTTTCCGTCCTCAAAATTTGAGTTTAAAAGACTTTTTGTAACACTTGTTAGATAGTCAACGGCAAAGTGAATTCCGTTTGCATCTCTGCCCTCAACAGCTAAATCTCTAGGTTTTGATGCACCACAACATAGCACAACAGCATCAAAATTATTTTTGATTTCGTCTGCACTGATATTGTTGCCGATATCACAATTTGTCTTAAATTCTATTCCTTCGGCTTTCATGATGTCAATTCTTCTGTCAATCGCTGATTTTTCTAGCTTCATATTAGGAATACCATACATCAAAAGTCCGCCGAGTCTGTCGTTTCTTTCAAAAACTGTTACGTTGTGACCTCTTTTGTTAAGCCACTCTGAAACAGAAAGACCGCTTGGGCCAGAACCGATAACTGCAACAGTTTTGTTAGTTCTCACTGGAGGAGGACTGATTTTTATATAGCCTTTTTCATAAGCATTTTCGATAATTGCGTGTTCGTTTTCTTTGACTGTAACCGAAGTATCTGTAATGCCACAGATGCAAGCCTGCTCGCAAAGAGCAGGGCAGACTCTGCTTGTAAATTCTGGGAAACGGTTTGTGGACATAAGGCGTTTGAGAGCAAGCTCCCATTTGCCTTGGTACACAAGTTCGTTCCACTCTGGAATTAAGTTGTTAAGAGGACAACCGACTGTGATATTTCCGACCATCATTGAATTGTGGCAATAAGGAACACCGCAGTCCATACATCTTGCACCTTGAATTTGTTGTTCTTCTTCAGAAAGTGGCAAATGGAACTCGTTAAAGTTTTTAATTCTCTCGAGTGCATCAATCTCTGCACTAGTTTCTCTTTTGTAATCCAAAAATCCTGTAATTTTTCCCATTTATCTCACCTTCCTTATTTAACGCTTTTGATAGCATAGAATGCTTCCATTTGTGCTTGTTCGCCCTCTAGTCCGTGCTCTTCCATTTTTGCAATTAGTTTTAGCATTTTGTCGTAATCGTTTGGAAGAACTTTTTTGAATTTAGGGATATAATCTTCAAAATTATCAAGAATTTTTTTAGCGAATGGGCTGTTAGTTTTCTCAAAATGCTCTGTGATTAAGTCTTTGAGCAACATAACATCGTGTTTATGCTCGAGATTTTCTAGGCTAACCATTGCTTTGTTAACTCTTGTGTATAAATCCCATTTTTCATCTAGTACATAAGCGATACCGCCTGACATACCAGCTGCAAAGTTTTTGCCTGTTCCGCCAAGAACAACCACTGTACCGCCAGTCATATATTCACAACCGTGGTCGCCAACACCCTCTACAACTGCAATAGCACCAGAGTTTCTAACCGCAAATCTCTCGCCTGCTACACCACTAATAAAAGCTTTTCCGCCTGTTGCACCATAAAGAGCAACATTTCCGATGATGATATTTTCTTCTCTTTTAAAAGTTGCTTTTTCCGATGGATAAACTGTGATGTTACCACCTGACAAGCCTTTTCCGAGATAGTCGTTACAATCGCCGACAAGTTCAAGTGTTAGTCCTTTTGGAATAAACGCACCAAAACTTTGTCCGCCACTACCAATACAACGAATTTTGAATGTATCGTTCTCGAGTGTATTTCCGAATTTTTTAGTGATTTCACTACCTAAGATAGTTCCGACACTTCTGTCTGTATTTGTAACATTTAATTCAATTTGTTTAGCTTTTCCGTTTTTGAGAGAAGTTTTAAATTCGTTCAAGAAAACTTTCATATCAATAGTTTTTTCTAGTTCAAAGTCAAAACTATCTGATGGGTCAAAGTGAATGTTTGTTTTTTCTATCATTGGGTTATAGAGCATTGAAGAAAGGTCAACTTTTTTTGCTCTTTCGTTTTCGATATCTTGTCTTTGGAACAATAGGTCTGTTCTGCCGACTAAATCTTCTACTTTTTTAATTCCGAGTTTAGCCATATATTCTCTGAGTTCTTCTGCCATAAATAGCATAAAGTTCTCTACATATTCTGGCTTGCCTTTAAATCTTTTTCTTAGCTCTGGGTTTTGAGTTGCAACACCCATTGGGCAAGTGTCGAGATTACAAACTTTCATCATAACGCAACCCATAGCAATTAGTGGACCAGAAGCAAATGAGAATTGTTCGGCACCAAGCATTGCAGCAACTGCGATATCTCTACCACTCATGAGTTTGCTGTCTGCCTCAAGACGTATTCTTGTTCTTAGGCCATTTAGGATAAGAGTTTGGTGTGCCTCGGCAATGCCAAGCTCAAATGGAAGACCTGCACTTGTGATTGAAGTACGAGGAGCTGCACCAGTACCGCCATCGTAACCACTGATTGTGATATGTTGTGCACCAGCTTTTGCAACACCAGCTGCGATTGTACCAACACCAACTTCACTAACAAGTTTTACGGAAATATTAGCGGCTCTGTTTGAGTTTTTAAGGTCATAGATAAGTTGAGCCAAGTCCTCGATTGAATAAATATCATGGTGAGGAGGTGGGCTTATGAGTCCAACACCTGTTGTTGAATTACGAGTTTT
>JAWXUN010000010.1:0-17431 GCA_044426425.1 Clostridia bacterium
GATTGTTGGACGTGGCATAGCAGACGACAAGGGTTCGGCTATTGTCGCTTTGCATTGCTTGCGTGTTCTAAAAGACGAGGGTGTTATCGGAAAAAGAAAACTCCGTGTAGTTATGGGCAGTGGAGAAGAAGTTGGCATGAAAGACATGGTCTATTATTTTGACAAAGAGCAAAAGCCAACAATTGGCTTTACACCTGACTCTGAATATGGTGTTTGCAACTGCGAAAAAGGTCATATTATTTTTAAAGTTACCAACAAAAATGAGTCTAGCATTGTTAAAACTTTTGACGCTGGAACTGTTGTTAACGCTGTTCCATACAAGGCAGAAGCAGTTCTTTCTTTAAGCAAAGAGGAGAGCGAAATACTTGAAAATGCTACAAAAGTGCACGAGGGCGATTTTGAGATTTGTGCAATTGGCGACGATATAAAAGTGATTTCTCACGGAACAGCCGCACACGCATCAACTCCAGAACATGGAAAAAATGCGGCAAGCCTTTTGATTGATTTGTTATACAAAGTGTTTGGCGAAAAAATCGGCAAAACTCTTGTTTTTGCAAAAGACAAAATTGGTCTAAGCTATGACGGCTCAAATTTCTCTATGAAATGCAGTGAGGAGTACAGCGGTGATTTAACACTGAACCTTGGAATTGTGAAAGTAGATAGCGAAAAAGCAGAAATTTCTGTTGACATTCGTTTTCCAAAAAACAAAAAATATGCTGAGTTTAAAGGAATTATAGAAAATGCTGTATCTGAATACGGACTTGAACTAGAAAAAATTTCTGGCGAAGAAGCAATTTATATCTCGGCAGATTGTCCACTTGTTGAAATGCTAACAGGTGCATACAAGGACATAACTGGAGAAGAATGTGACGTTTTTGCAATGGGTGGCGGAACTTATGCAAAAGCTATGGGCGGAAAAGGTGTTGCATTTGGCCCATCTTTTCAAGATGACGAAACACATATCCACGACTGCAACGAAAAAATTAATCTCGAAAAATTTAAAATTCACGCACAAATTTGCCTTGAGTCAATGTACAGAATGTTCACAATAGACGAGGTTTGATGTTAAAAAAGCAGGGACAAACGTCCCTGCTTTTTTTGAAATATTTTGTTTAAATTTCTGGTGTGCCGTAGTTCCAGACGATTTCGTGTTTTGGGATTGATTTATACATTTCGTTTATGATAATTTGCAAAGCTTTTGTTTTGATTTCTTGATAAGCTGGCTCGTTCCAAAGGTTTGTGACTTCTTTTTTGTCTTTGTTCATGTCATAAATCTCGCCGTAATCTCTGTTTATATAAGAAACAACTTTTATTCCGTCAATCAAAACACCTTTGATGTCCCTTGCTTCCATAAAGATATAAGGACGTTTTTTCATCTCGTAGTTTTTGTCCCAATAGCAGTTATATGCAAAGTTTGAGAGTAGCTCTGGCACTTCTCCCTCGGCACAATTTAGGCAAGTGCTTGCGATGTCGATATTCAAAATTTCGTCATCAATTTGACAAGCCTCAAAGTCTTTTACTGGAGGTTTGATGAACATTGGAACTCTCATTAGGCTGTCTGTTAGGCATTGGAGTTTTTCTACCATGCCAAAGTCGCCCATAAAGTCGCCGTGGTCTGATGTAAAGAAAATCAACGTGTTGTCATAGAGGTCTTTTTCTTTTAACAGTGCAATAACTTCGCCAACTTTTTCGTCAATCAAACTCATGTTAGCATAGTATGCTCTTTTTGATTTTTGGAATTGCTCTTTTGTATAATCTTTTAGATATATATTTGCATAAGAGTCCATTTTTGTGAAATGAGGTGGTTTTTGAGCCAAATCCTCAAAAGAAGTTTCTGGCAAAGTCATGTCCTCAAGTTTATACATATCGCTATACTTTGTGCCCTCAAGGTCGTAAGGGTGGTGAGGTCCAGGGAAAGAAAGTGTGAAGAACCAAGGAGTTTCACTTGTGGAATCTTGATTGCTAATCCACTCTTTTCCTAAGTCGCCAATAAAGTTATCAAGGTGATATTTTTCATCAACAAGCCATTCGCCACCGCTGATGCAAGATTTTTTATAGATAGTTTCTGGGTCTATTCCGTTGCTCTCTAAAAAGTCTATGTATTTTTTGACTGTTGCATCTTTTGCAAAAGCACCGTGACCGTCAATGATATTTTCGTAAACATAGCCTTTGTCAATTTTTGACTCAGCAAAATGTTGCTTGCCGATAACAGCAGTATGATATCCGCAATTATCACGAAGTCTTGCCATAAATGTTGTTTCTTCAATCGGAAGTTCTGTGATATATGCAGGACATTGGCACTCGCTTGGCATTTTGCCTGTCATAATCGCAGCACGAGATGGCACACAAGATGGGTTAGAGCAATAAGCATTTTTAAAGAAAATACTCTCGCCGATAAGCTTATCAAAATTTGGGGTTTTAATAACTGGATTGTTCATCGAAAAAGTGTCGAAACGCTGTTGGTCTGTCATGATAAATAAAATATTTGGTCGCATAATAGTCCTCTTTTCTTATAAGATATAATATATGTATTGTTTGATAAAAACGGCATTTCTGCCGTTTTGTTTTTTTTATTTATAGTTTTTATCTCTGTTTTGGATAGCCGCTGTGATGTGCTCTCTCATTGTGCGTCTTGCATCGTCTGGTTTTTTTTCTTCAACAGCTTTTAAAATATTTCTGTGATAGTGAAATTCTTGCTCAAGTGGTGTGTCTGCGTGTGATGCATCAATAATAAGTTCGCTTAGGATTGGGTTATATGCAGCGATAAGCGACTCGATAAGTCTATTGCCAGAAATTCTTGCAAGCTCTGTGTGAAAAGCCAAGTCAGCATTATAATATTCAGAGTCCATGATTTTAGATTTTTCCATTATTCTAACATAATTTTCCAAAATTTCTAAATCATTTTCGTTATGTCTTTTAGATGCAAGAGCGGCAGACTTTGGCTCAAGAACTTCTCTAAGTTCAAGCAAATCATCAAGAATATTTTTCCCTTTTATCATCATATCAGAGATTGAGCGTGTCAAAACTTGTTGGCTGTTATCAAGAACCAAAACGCCCTTGCCGTGTATTCTTTTAACAAAACCACGAACCTCCATAGAACGCACAGCTTCACGCACAGTTGCTCTGGACATATCAAATCTAATGGTTAATTCGCCCTCGCTAGGCAAATAACCTTTTTCGTCGTATTGATTTTTTTCGATCATTTCAAGAATTTTTTCTTGTGCGACATCGACTAATTTTACTTTTGGCATAATTTATTTCTCATTCCTATACTAACATTAGATATCCTATATCAATTATACTTTAAATAGAAAAATTTTACAATACACAATTTAAACAATGTTTATTTCCGTTTTTTGTATAATTTTAAAGAAGATTAACAAGTTAACGGAATATAGGAATTTCAAAATAGAATATTGTATTGTATGTGGGCGGTTATTTATCCGAAAAAATTGTGGAGCTACTCTGTAGGGAAGGGGCTTGCTACTTCCGAGGGGTTAACGATATGTTCCTTTAATATCGTAGGGACAATTCTTGCGGTTGTCCGAGGGCGAAGAATGATTATCAGAAAAAAATGTATTTTTCGTGCAATAAATTCTCCCATATAAATAACAAAAAAATTGTGGAGCTAAAGATGGGAGTCGAACCCACGACCTACTGATTACGAATCAGTTGCTCTACCAACTGAGCTACTCCAGCAAATTTAAAAACACACAAAATCTGTGGGTGTGTTTTCGCCCACAAATTTTATGTATAATTTTTTTATAATTTAGATTATATTTTTTCAACAATATCTCTTGTATCTCTTGCGATAACAAGTTCTTCGTTTGTTGGAATAACAAAGGCTCTTACATGGCTATCAGCTGTTGTGATTTCGCCCTCGATACCTGTTGTTTTTTCGTTTGCCTCAATGTCCATATCAATGCCAAAGTATGTCAAATCTTTCAAAATTCTTTCACGCAAGAACCATTGGTGTTCACCAAGACCAGCTGTGAATACGATAGCATCAACACCGTTTAGTGCTGCGATATAGCCACCGATAAATTTTTGAATTTGATAACATAGCATATCATGAGCAAGTTTTGCACGAGGATTTCCTTCTCTTTCAGCAGCTGAAACATCTCTGTCATCGCTTGAAACACCAGAAATACCAAGCAAACCTGATTTTTTGTTGAATAAATCAGAAAGTTCTGAAGGAGATAAATTCTCTTTTTCTGCGATAAATGTAACAACAGAAGGGTCAAGAGTACCAGTTCTTGTGCCCATCATAAAGCCGTCAAGTGGAGTTAAGCCCATGCTTGTGTCGATAACTTCGCCATTTTTGATAGCTGTGATAGATGCACCGTTTCCGATATGGCAAGTGATGATTTTTAGGTCTTTGATGTCTTTGCCCATAAGCTCTGCACATCTTGCACTTACGTATCTGTGTGATGTTCCGTGGAAACCATAACGGCGAATACTATATTTTTCATAATACTCATAAGGAACAGCGAACATATAAGCTTTTTCTGGCATAGTTGCGTGAAAAGCTGTGTCGAAAACAACAACTTGTGGGATTTTGTATCCAAAAACGTCAAGACAAGCTCTGATGCCTTGGACGTGTGCACTGTTGTGAAGTGGAGCAAGAGGGATAAGACTCTCAATTCCGTCGATAACTTGTTCGTTAACTAATACAGAACGGCTAAATAAAGCACCGCCTTGAACAACACGGTGACCAATAGCAGAAACTTCGTCAAGATGTTTGATAACGCCAGCTTCTTCGCCAAGAAGTGCGTTTTTAACCTCGTTAAAAGCCTCTGTGTGATTATTCATGCGAACTTCGTGCCAAATTGCTCTTCCGTCAGCTGTTTTGTGTCCGAAAATACCGTTACTCAAACCGATTTTTTCGCAGTTACCTTTTGCAATCATCTCTTCTGTATCCATATCAATTAATTGATATTTAAGAGAAGAACTACCTGCGTTAATTACAAGAATTTTCATTTTTTTCTAGTCCTCCGATAAATTTATAAACTTAACTTGATTATTTTACTTGATTATTTTTTGTTTACTACGTATAATAATAATACAAATAAAGTGAAATTGCAATAGTTAAGAGGCAAAAAATGATAAAAAATTTTAAAATTGGTGCAGTAATTTGTGAGTTTAACCCTTTACACAAGGGTCACAAATACATTATAGACGAAATGAAGAGGGACGGAGCGGTTGTTTGTCTTATGAGCGGAAACTTTGTTCAAAGGGGCGACATGGCAATTTTGGACAAGTGGGCAAGGGCAAAAATGGCTCTAACTTGTGGTGCGGATTTAGTTCTAGAATTGCCACTGCCTGTTGCAACTGGCTCGGCAAAGGCTTTTGCTTTTGGTGCTGTCAAAATTTTGAATTCACTTGGAATAGTCGATAATTTATATTTTGGAAGTGAAAGCGGAGATGTTAATTCTCTTGTAAAAATAGTGGATATTTTACAAACAAAAGAATTTTCGGCTGTGTTAAAGGAAAAACTAGACGAAAAAATCACCTTTGCAAAGGCTAGAGAATTGGCTGTTTCAGAAATTCTCAAACAGAATTATGATAATGAGCTTTCTGGCTCTAACAATAATCTGGCAATAGAATATCTGTCTGCCCTAAAGAAAACAGATAGCAAAATACAGCCGAAAACGATTAAGAGAATTGGTGCAGAACACGACAGCTTTTCAAATGATTTGTTTGTTTCTGCCATGCAAATTCGTGAAATATTAAAAGAAAACAGCAATAGTTATACAGAAAAAATGCCAAAAGAAGCAGTGAAAATTTTGAGAGAAGAAATAGAAACTGGCAACGCTCCTGTGCTTTTTGAGAAGATTGAAACAGCTTTGATGTGCAAATTTGTGGGCATGAAAGCCAAAGATTTTGCAAGGGTGGCGGACATAAGCGAGGGGCTTGAGCAAAAAATATATAAGTCGATAAAAGTTAGTTCAAACATAGAAGAACTTATGAAAAATGTAAAGTCAAAAAGGTACACAGAAGCTAGGATAAGAAGAATATTTTTACATTCTTTTTTAGGAATAACAAAAGAAATGCAAGAGGTTTCTTTTGTGAGAATTTTGGGAATGAACGACACAGGCAAAGAAATTTTGAAAAACGCAAAAAGAAATCTCCCCATAATTGGAAAGATTTCTGATACTAAAAAATTAAGCGATTTTGCAAAAGAACAATTTGAAACAGAATGTATCTGCGATGATATATATGATTTGTGCCGTCCGATACCAAAAAGAAAGTCTGAGGGTTATACACAAAAAATTATTAATTTTTAGTTAAAATTTACATTTATTGTAGGGAGCTTAAGTAATAGTGAAAAGTGAAGAGGTAATTCAAAATTCACAATTCACAATTCATAATTGTGGTGGAAAGCTTGCGATTTCTTAATAAAAATTGTATAGCAACTATGTTTTTCTAAATAAAATATTGTTAAACCCACGGTTGGAGCAAGCCCCAACCCTACATTCAAAAAATCCGTGAGGATTTCACAGTTATTGTCAATTGTCAATTCCTTAAGTTCCCACGTATGGCACCGTTCCATTAAGGAGAAGTTCCAAAATCCGTAAAAGATATGTTTAAATCGACATTTCCGTCTATGCCGTCAATCGTGCCACTTTCGCTGTATTGCCACATATCAAATTCATAGAAAAAGCTTGGAGCATCTTCGTATTCGGCAAGCCAAAGAGGGTAGTCATTGATTGTTTCTAAATCGTAGTGGTCGTAGCCCATAGACTTATTCACATAGACCATTGGTATATAGCCAGCATTTTCGATAGTTTCGCAAAAGCCTAGTGCGGCATTAGATGTTTCTTGCCCAGATACAGCGTCTGTTCGGTTGTCTTCAAAATAAACCCACTCCCAGTCAAAGACAACAGGGTATGTTATGCTATCTTTGTATGGCTCTAGTTGCTCAATGACAAACTCGGCCTCTTCAATGCCCTCTTCGGCATTAATCGCTTGCGAGAAAAAGTACACACCTATGTCAATGTCGTATTCTATTGCAGAATTAATGTGCTCTAAAAACATTCCGTCAAGCAAGATGTTTGGCACAACAGCTCCACGATATCCAATTCGCAAAATAACAAAATCTACACCAGCGTTTTTGATTTTTTCCCAATCAATATCCTCTTGATAGGTTGAAATGTCAATACCCAGATACGACTCCCCAGAGTAGTTGATTATGCCAGTGTCCGAAACAGAAAATTCTTCTATGTCTATTTCGTTTTCTGGATAATCTTGCTTTATGATAACGAATTTTCCTGAACGGATATCATCGACAACAGCAAAATTTATCTCAGGCAAATCAAAGTTGACATTTGTTTTTGGGGCAGAAGAACTGTCGTTAAATAAAAAAACAAAAGCGAGAAAAGCTAACAAAATAGTTAAAAAAATTAGTGATATAATAACAGGTATTTTCAGGAAAAACCTTAAAATAGCCCTAAAAAAATTTATCATAAAAAACTCCTATAAAAAAAGAAAAGTGTAAGAAGATTATACACTATTCGACAAATTATAGCAAGCGAATAAAAACTTTTTAAAAAAATTTACACAAAAATTTTAAATTTAAGTAAATTAAAGATTGATATACTTGTCTTTTATCTCAATATTTGGTATAATGGACTGTAAACGAACTTTTTAAATTGATAAGGAAGATGAAAATGGCAAAAAAACAAGAATATGGCAACGAGAGTATCGTAAGCCTAAAAGGTGCTGACCGTGTTAGAAAACGTCCTGCTGTTATATTCGGCTCTGATGGGCTAGAGGGCTGTCAACATTCTATTTTTGAAATAATTTCTAACTCCATAGACGAGGCTAGGCAAGGTCATGGAAAAGATGTATATATAACACGATATGAGGATAATTCTATTGAGGTAGAGGACAAGGGCAGAGGTGCTCCGGTTGACTACAACAAAAAAGAAGAGCGTTATAACTGGGAGCTTTTGTATTGCGAGATGTACGCTGGCGGAAAATACGATAATAATTCTGGAACTAACTACGAGTATTCTCTTGGGCTAAATGGCTTGGGTCTTTGCTCAACTCAATACTCTTCTGAGTATATGGATGTAGAGATTAAACGTGACGGATTTAAGTATAATCTTCACTTTGAAAAAGGCGAGATTGTGGGAGGACTCCACAAAGAGTCTTATGCAAAAAAAGACACAGGAACAAAAACAAGGTGGAAACCAGACTTGGATGTATTCACCGAAATAAACGTGCCAGTAGAATATTTTACGGATATTATAAAAAGGCAAGCTATCGTAAATGCTGGTGTAGTTTTCCACTTTAAAAACCAAGTTGGTGGAAAATTTGAAAAGACAGAGTTTTGTTATGAAAACGGAATTGTTGACCATGCAAAAGAACTTGTGGGCGAAGATTTTATTAGTCCTGTTCAGTTTTGGAACAGCGAGAAAAAAGTTCGTGACAGAGATGACATGGATTTATACAATGTTAAAATAAATGTTGCAACCGCCTTTACAAATAAGGCGAATACAAGTGAATACTATCACAACTCAAGCTGGCTTGAGTATGGTGGTGCTCCAGAAAAAGCTGTCAGAAATGCTTATATTTATCAAATTGATAGCTACTTAAAACAAAATTCTAAATACAACAAAAACGAAAGTAAGATAAATTTTCAGGACATAGAGGACTGCTTGCTTGTTATAATTTCTTCTTTTTCAACTCAAACTTCTTACGAAAACCAAACAAAAAAAGCGATTAATAACAAGGGTATTCAAGAGGCTATGGTTGAGATGTTAAGGCATAATCTGGAGGTTTATTTTATAGAAAACCCAATGGATGCCGACAAAATTTCAAACCAAGTTTTGATAAATAAAAGAAGCCGAGAAGATGCAGAAAAAACAAGGCTTAATCTAAAATCAAAACTCACAGGAAAGATGGACATAACAGGACGTGTTGCAAAATTTGTTGATTGTCGCTCGAAAAAAACAGAGAACAGAGAAATTTTTATCGTTGAGGGTGACTCTGCTTTGGGTGCGTGTAAGCAAGCGAGAGACCCAGATTTTCAGGCGATTATGCCAATCAGAGGTAAAATTCTTAACTGCTTAAAAGCGGATTATGACAAGATTTTTAAAAGCGATATTATTGTAGATTTAATGAAAGTTTTGGGTTGTGGTGTTGCGGTAAAGACAAAATCTAACAAAAATTTGTCAAGTTTTGACATGAATAATTTGCGTTGGAACAAGGTTATTTTGTGTACTGATGCCGATTATGACGGTTTTCAAATCAGAACCCTTTTGTTAACAATGATTTATAGACTAACTCCAGAACTTATTGACGCTGGAAAAGTTTTTATAGCAGAGTCGCCACTGTATGAGATTAACTCAAAAGACAAGTGCTTTTTTGCATATAACGAAAAAGAAAAAGAAGAATTTTTGAATAAACTAAAAGGGCAAAAATACACAATTCAGCGTTCTAAAGGACTTGGCGAAAATGAACCTGATATGCTAAACCTCACAACAATGAACCCAAAAACTCGCAGACTTATAGAAGTAAAAGCAGGCGACGCAGAGGAAACAGCAAACACTTTTGACTTGCTCTTGGGCAATAATTTGCAAGGCAGAAAAGACTATATTGCCGAAAACGGAAGTCTTTATATAGACGATTTGGATATTTCTTAAGAGAAAGGGAAAAGCGATGGCGAAAAGAACAACAAAAAAACAAGAGAGCTCTATAAAAGGTGTTATCAGTGGTGCTGGCGAAGTTGTCATGCAAAACATAAACACAACGCTTAAGGACAATTTTATGCCTTATGCAATGAGCGTTATCATGTCACGTGCAATCCCTGAGATAGATGGTTTTAAACCCTCACACAGAAAGTTACTTTATACTATGTATAAAATGGGACTTTTGGGAAACACAAGAACAAAAAGTGCAAACATAGTTGGGCAAACCATGAAACTCAATCCGCATGGCGACTCGGCAATTTACGACACAATGGTTAGACTCAGCCGTGGATACGAGGCACTGTTGCACCCTTTTGTAGACTCAAAAGGTAATTTCGGAAAATTTTATTCAAGGGATATGGCGTGTGCTGCGTCGAGATATACCGAGGCAAAACTAGACTCGCTTTGCAAAGAACTCTTCAAAGATATAGACAGCGACACAGTTGATTTTGTCGATAACTACGATAATACAATGAAAGAGCCAAGCCTTTTGCCAGCGACTTTTCCGAGTGTTTTAGTTAATGCTAACACAGGTATTGCGGTTGGTATGGCAAGCTCCATTTGTCCTTTTAACTTAGGAGAAATTTGTGAAACAACAATCGCACTTATTCGTGATAGTGAGCATGATGTCTTAAGCACTTTGCAAGCCCCAGATTTTCCTGGTGGTGGGCTTATTATATACGACAAAAAAGCTATGCAAAATGTTTATAGAACAGGCAGAGGAGCGATTTTGGTTCGCTCAAAATATAGCTACGATAAAAACGAAAACTGCATAGATATAACGCAAATTCCACCAACTACAACAATTGAAGCTATTGTTGAAAAAGTTATTGACCTTGTAAAAACAGGAAAACTGCGTGACATCACAGATATCCGTGACGAAACAGGACTTTCTGGACTTAAAGTCACCATAGATTTAAAACGTGGTGTTGACCCAGACAAACTCATGCAAAGACTATTTAAAATGACAAGCTTAGAGGACACTTTTTCTTGTAATTTTAATGTGTTAATCTCAGGTATGCCAAGGGTCTTTGGTGTTAAAGAACTTTTGCAAGAGTGGGTGGCTTTTAGAACAGAATGTGTTAAGAGAAGAACATACTATAACCTACAAAAGAAAAAAGAAAAACTACACCTTTTGCTTGGCTTAAAGGCGATTTTGTTAGACATTGACAAAGCTGTAAAAATTGTTAGAGAAACAGAAGAAGAAACAGAGGTTATCCCTAACCTTATGATAGGTTTTGGCATTGACGAACTTCAGGCAGAGTATGTCGCAGAGATAAAACTGCGTCACCTAAACCGAGAATATATTCTTAAAAGAACAAACGAAACAGACAATTTGAGCCGTGAGATAGACGAGCTAGAGGGGATTTTGGCATCTAAAACCAAAATCAAAAATATCATTATAAAAGAACTGCAAGAGGTTTCAAAAAACTATGGCAAACCAAGAACTTCTATGCTGATTTTTGCAGAGGAAATAGAAACAGAAGTGATTGTGGAACAAGTCCCAGATTATCCTGTGCACCTGTTCTTTACAAAAGAGGGTTATTTCAAAAAAATCACCCCTCAATCACTTAGGATGAGTGGCGAGCACAAGCTAAAAGCTGAGGACGAAATCGCAATGCAATGCGACACAAGCAACGCAACAGACCTTTTGTTCTTCACACAAAACTGCCAAGTCTATAAGAGTAAAGTGAGTGAATTTTCTGAAACAAAAACATCTTTGATGGGCGATTTTATCCCTGCAAAGTTGCAAATGGATAATGGCGAAAATGCAATTCAAATGATAGTTACAAAAGACTATTCAGGATATTTGATTTTTGTTTTTGAAAACGGAAAAATTGCAAAAGTAGAACTTTCTTCTTATCAAACAAAGACGAACAGAAAAAAATTAATCAGTGCATATTCAGACAAATCACCAATCGTAAAAGTCTTGCATATACAAGAGGACACAGAGCTTTTGTGCATATCATCATCAGGCAGAATGTTGCTGTTTAACTCAAACTTAATTGCCTCAAAAACAACAAAAAACACACAAGGTGTAGCGGTTATGAATGTTAAAAAAGGACAAAAAATAATAGACCTAAAAATTTATAAAGAGGGCGATTTGCCAAACCCAGCAAGATACAAAAAGAAAATTCCAGCCCTTGGTGCACTGCCAAACGAAGATACATTCGAGCAAACAAGCCTTTAAAAAAAATAATCATAATTCAAGGAGATTTTTATGGATATTCACGTTGGCGATAAAATTTTGATGAAAAAACCACACCCTTGTGGTTCAAAAGAATTTGAGGTTTTGCGTGTTGGCATGGATTTTAAAATCCGTTGCACAAAATGCTCAAGAGAATTGATGATTGCAAGGCTAAAATGCGAAAAAAACATAAAGAAAGTTATACCAAAAGAAGAAAACGGAGCAGATAATGTTTGAAAATTTACAGGTTTTTGAAAATAGATACGAAGAATTAAATCTAAAATTATATGACCCAAGCACGGCGGCAGACCCCAATTTGTACCGAAAATTGATGAAAGAGCACAACGAGATAACTCCTATTGTAGAAAAATATCGTGAATATAAAAAAGCCGAAATCACTATTGAAGAGTCAAGAGAAATTATGAATGACGGCACTATGGACAAAGAAATTCGTGCAATGGCGGCCGACGAACTCAATGAGGCGAAAGAGGTTTTGGAAACTGTTTCTGACGAGCTAAAAATTCTTTTGTTGCCAAAAGACGAGAACGACGACAAAAATGTTATCGTAGAAATTCGTGGTGGTGCTGGTGGAGAAGAGGCGGCTCTTTTCTCGGCGGCACTTTACCGAATGTACTCTATGTATGCCGAAAAACAAAACTGGAAAACAGAGATTATCAGCCTGAACGAAACAGAGCTTGGCGGATTTAAAGAAATCAGTTTTACTATTGAGGGTGTGGGAGCATACTCAAAACTTAAGTACGAAAGCGGTGTTCACAGAGTTCAGCGTGTGCCAGAAACAGAAACACAAGGCAGAATACACACCTCAACAGCAACTGTTGCAGTGTTGCCAGAGGCAGAAGAAGTTGAGCTTGCAATTAACCCAAAAGACCTACAAATAGACACTTTCCGCTCAAGCGGTGCAGGCGGACAGCACATCAACAAAACATCGTCTGCTATCAGAATAACTCACTTGCCAACAGGAACAGTTGTGGAGTGCCAAGACGAGCGTAGCCAGTTCAAAAACAAAGACAAAGCGATGAAAGTTTTGCGTTCAAGACTCTTAAATGCAAAAATAGAGGCTCAACAATCAGAGATATCGGCAGAGAGAAAGTCGCAAGTTGGCACAGGTGACCGTTCTGAGAGAATTAGAACATATAACTACCCACAAATCAGATTGACAGACCACAGAATTGGCTTGACTTTGTATAGACTAGAAGATATTTTAAACGGTGATATAGAAGATGTTATAAACGCATTAATCACAGCAGACAGAGCAGAAAAACTCAAAGAGTCAATGGAGAATTCATGATGAAAACATTGGTTTTATCAACTGAAAAAGAGGATATAGAAAAAGCTGGAGAGATTTTGAAAAACGGTGGACTTGTGGCAATTCCAACAGAAACAGTCTATGGTTTGGCGGCAAATGCACTGGATAGTCAGGCTATCAAAAAAATTTTTATAGCAAAAGGCAGACCCTCGGACAATCCACTGATAGTGCATATACAAAAGTTTTCTGACATCAGCCCATTAGTGAAAAATATTCCAGAAAAGGCTAGAATTTTAGCTGAAAAATTTTGGCCAGGACCGCTCACAATGGTTTTGCCAAAATCTGATATTATCCCAAAAGAGATTACTGGCGGACTAGACTCTGTTGCGATAAGAGTGCCAAAAAGCGAAACAGCAAGAATGATTATAAAATCAGCAAATTGCCCACTTGCTGCACCATCTGCCAATCTTTCTGGCAAGCCGAGTCCAACAAAGTTCGAGCATATCGCAGTGGATTTGAAGGGACGAGTTGACGCAATGATTAATGGAGAAGATTGTGCCGTTGGGCTTGAGTCAACTGTGATAAGTTTTTGTACAGAAGTACCAAAAATTCTTCGTCCAGGCGGAGTTAGTGCAGAGGAAATAAGGGCGGTAATCGGCGAAATTGAGATAGACAAGGCGGTTTTGCAACACGTTGAAAATCTCGAAAATGTAGCCTCGCCAGGAATGAAATATAAGCACTATTCACCAAAGGCAAAAATCGTTTTGTCAGAGCTTTCTTTTGTGGATTTTCAAAATCTTTTCAAAGAAAACAAAAAGGCAAAGGCACTGTGTTTTGATGGAGAGGAAATTTTTTTAGAAACAGAGTCTATCAGTTATGGTGCTCGTTACGACAGCCTTTCACAGGCAAAAAATCTTTTCTCGGCATTGTATGAAACTGACCAAAAGGGCTTTGATTTTGTCTATGCAAGAGCACCGAAAAAAACAGGTGTCGGACTCGCTGTTTACAACAGAATTATCAGAGCTTGTGGATTTGATGTACTTAAACCAAAATGCAAAATTGTCGGACTCACTGGCACAACAGGTTCAGGCAAAAGCACCGTTGCAAAAGAACTAAAAAAACAGGGTTTTCCGATTGTTGACTGCGACAAAATAACAAAAGAAAAAGATACTTATAGCCCACTTTGTCTAAAAAAATTAGCAGAGTATTTTGGAAAAGATATAGCGGTAAATGGCGAGCTAAACCGCAGACTTTTGGCAGAAAGAGCCTTTGTTTCAAAAAAAGAAACACAAAAACTAAACGATATCTGTTTTCCGTTTATAATGGAAAAAGTTATTGACAAAATAAATAAGTATAAAGAGAATAAAAGCGGTGTTATAATACTAGATGCACCAACGCTTTTTGAGGCAAATTTAGATAATTTTTGCACATATTTGCTAGTTGTTACAGCTGACATAAACTTAAGATGCGAAAGAATTGTGAAAAGAGATGGACTCTCCAAGCAAGAGGCAATGACAAGAATTTCTTCTCAACATAATTCAGAATTTTTTGTTGATAGAGCAGATTTTGTAATCGACACAAGCGAAAATGAATATATAGCACAAACCAATCAATTTATAAAACAAATAAAAGAGGACTAAAATGGAAAAAAATTTATTAATCAACAAAGAAGAAAACGGATTTATGACGGTTTCAGAAAAAGTTATTGAAAAAGCTGACAAATTCTGCGAGAACTACAAAGTTTTTTTAAATGTTTCAAAAACAGAGCGAGAGGCAACATCTTATGCAGTGGCTAGAGCAGAAGAAAAAGGATTTGTTGAGTTTGACCCAGAAAAAAAATATATTGCTGGCGACAAAGTTTATTATAATAACAGAGAAAAATCAATCTGCCTTGCTGTTATCGGCAAAAATGGTTGCAAAGATGGCGTGAGAATTTCTGCTGCTCATATCGACTCACCAAGAATAGACCTCAAACCTATTCCGCTTTTCGAGAAAAACGAAATGGCTATGCTCAAAACTCATTACTATGGCGGAATAAAAAAATTCCAATGGCTCACAATCCCACTAGCTATGCACGGTGTTATCGTTAAAAAAGACGGAACAGTTATCAATGTTTGCATAGGCGAAAAAGAGGGTGAACCACAATTTTGCATCACAGATATTTTGCCACATCTTGGCAAAGACCAAAGTGCAAAAACAATGGCATCAGCGGTAAATCCAGAGGATATGAACATTCTTTTTGGTAGCCGTCCAGTTAGAGAAGAAGATGCAAAAGAGGCATACAAACTAAATGCAATGCGTCTTTTGAACGAAAAATACGACATCACAGAGGCTGATTTAATTTCTGCTGAAATTGAGTTTGTTCCAGCTACAAAAGCTGTTGACATCGGTTTCGATCGTTCACTTATCGGTTCTTATGGACACGATGACAGAGTGTGTGCATACCCAGCACTAGAAGCTATCTTTAAAGTGAAAAATCCAGAAAGCACAATCATCACAGTTCTAGCGGACAAAGAAGAAATCGGAAGCCAAGGTAACACAGGCTTGCAATGCGAATACCTAAAACATTTCATCAGCGATTTAGCAGAACAAGAGGGACTCAAGCCAAGACACGTAATTGCAAAATCAATGTGCCTTTCTGCTGATGTTACAGCGGCTTACGACCCTAACCATGCCTATGCTTATGACCCACTAAATTCTTGTTACATCAACCACGGTGCAGGTTTTGCAAAATACACAGGCTCAAGAGGAAAATCTGGTTCTTCAGATGCAAACGCAGAGTTTGTTGCAAAAATCAGAAAAATTCTTGACGATGCAGAGGTTGTGTGGCAAATTGGCGAACTCGGAAAAGTTGACCAAGGCGGCGGCGGAACAGTTGCAGCAATGATTGCAAACATGAACATGGACGTTATTGATATCGGTGTTCCTGTTTTGTCAATGCACGCACCGTTTGAGGTTGTTTCCAAACTAGACGTATTTATGACCTACAAAGCAATCAAAGCATTCTACGAAGCGTAAAAAGTTTATACGGAACGTAAGAATAATATTGTAGGGAACTTAGTGAAAAAGTAATAGTGAAGAGTGAAAAAGTAATGTGAAAATCCTCACGGATTTTTTGAATGTAGGGTTGGGGCTCATACGTGTTGATTAGGGTTAATTTTCTGTGAACAAGTCGTATAATCACAGTATAATCAATGTATAAAAGTTTATAATCACTGTATTTATACAGTTTGTTCATACTTTGTTAATGCTAATCAACACGCTTGCATACAATGCGTACCCTACGGAAAAGTTCCAAATTCCCCCCCACAAATCGAAATTGAGCAGACTAATTCTATTGGAGAAAAAATGAAAAATCAAAAAAACTTTTTATTATTAATACCATTATTTATTTTGGCGGTTGTAAGTTTTGTTGTTTTGGGATATCAATGGGTGGGTTTAGCCTTAGGCACTACCGAAAGTATTATCACGCTTGACCCATTACAAACTGACAACGTAGAAATTATATCATTGAGTACTACTGGTTCGCTTTCTAGCAATAGTAATAGCACAGAAAATTCTAGCACTGATACTAGCACAGAAAATTCTAGTGATGAAAGCAGTTCTGAAAACACTGGCGAAGTCAGCGAAAGCACTTATGTAACCGACAATGGCGAGTTCACCGTTACTTCTGACGATACACTTTGGGAACAATACACAAGCATTAATATTTTTAATGGCTTAGAAATTATTGCTCCTGGCGACCATGGAGAATTTTTATATACTTTATCCAACGATAAAGACAGCGTAATTGACTATACCATGACTATTAACAAATACGAGGACGAAACTTTGTTAATTCCTCTAACTTTTAGGCTGAAAACAGCCGAGGGAACTTATATTGGCAGTGACGAATGGATTTCTGGCGATATGCTAGAAGATGTAATTTCCACAATACAGCCAAAAAACAAACTGAGCTATGTTTTGGAGTGGCAATGGGACGCTTATGCAGATGATGAATACGACACAATGCTTGGGCAAAGCGAACTTTTGACATATACAATGGAAATAATCATCACAGCTTATGGCGATGGCGAATATATGAACGGTATTCCACAAACTGGCGACAGCAGTAACCTTGTTTTAATAATGATTGCCTTATGTGGTTCAGCGTTGTTTGTTATAATTTTAGTCATATTAAAGAAAAATAAAAAAGATAGTGTTGACCAAGCGTGTTGATTAGAGTTGATATCGTAGGGTAGGGTTCTACCCAAGCGTGTTGATTAGGAAAAAACAGCTTTT
>JAWXUN010000228.1:0-3147 GCA_044426425.1 Clostridia bacterium
ACCGTGGTCTGTCATTGCAACAGCAGTTTGCCCAAGCTCTATTGCTCTGTCGATTAACTTTTCAATTCTGCAAGCTCCGTCAAGCAAGCTATATTCTGTGTGAACGTGTAAATGTACGAAAGACATAAAAACATCTCCTTTTTATTTAAATTTTTTCGGCTAAGCGTATTATTTTATTTAGTTTGTGATTTATGCTAGAACGGCTCATGCAAAGTTTTTCAGCAATATTTTTTAGCGACATTTCTGGATTATCTATGCGACAAGCGGCAACTTCGCTTAGGTCTTTTTCAAAAAAATCCCAACCTTTTGCCTGTGCGATTTTCATGATACAAGCAATTTGATTTGCCGAGGCTGTTATGGTTTTGTCTATGTTGGCTGTTTCAAAATTTGCCTGTCTATTGATGCGGTTAGTCGCTTCTTTGTACATTTTTTCTTGCATTAATTCCATAGAAGAATTTGTTGCACCAATGAGCGTGAGAAAATCCTCTATACTAGAACTATCCTTTGTATAAAAAACATAGGTTTCTCGCCTTTTTGTCTTTTTAAAGCTTATGGATGTGGAATTTTTTAGAAAAGTTTCAAAACTTTCGGAAAGTTCTTTTTCGCTTATCGAAAACTCTAGTTTATATTGTTTTTTTGGGTCAGAAATTGTTCCGCAGGCTAAGAAAACACCCCTAAGAAAAGCAGTTCGGCAATTGTCGCAAACTAAATTTAGCAGTTCAATTTCTTTGTTTTCTTGATTAAAAAAATCTGTTATACTCCTGTAATCATCAATGCTAGAAAGCGAAAGAGAGTTGATTTTTCTTTTGTCGTTCATCTTGATTTCTATTATGCAATTTGTTAGTATACTCAGTTTTTCGGCAAGCAAACGAAGCACAGATTTATGCTCGCTATGTAAAGATTTTTTTCCAAAGAAAAATTTCAGAAACAATAGACTTGCATAACACTGTGCTTTATCGCAACATATTTTTTTGTTTTCAATTTTGCATAACTCTTCTTTAACCTTGAAAGAAAATGTCATTTGTTTCACCATCGTATAAATTTATTTTGTAATATCTCTGTGATTTACAGTGACATTATAGTTTTTTGTTGAGAGATAATTGTGGATATATCTTGCAAAACTGACAGAGCGGTGATGTCCACCAGTGCAACCAATTGACACAACTAATTGGCTTTTGCCCTCTTTTTGATATAGCGGAATAGAAAAGTCGAGCATATCAATTATTTTTGAGATAAAAGTTTTTGCATCATCTTTTTCCATAACATAATTATACACAACATCGTCTAGCCCTGTTTTTGGTCTTAATTCGTCAATATAATGTGGGTTTGGCAAACATCTCACGTCAAAGACAAGGTCGCTTTCGATTGGCATTCCGTGTTTAAATCCAAAACTCATGCAATGAACCATCATCGGATTTTTTTCTTCTTCGGCAAACATTTTGGTAATTCTGCTTTTAAGAGATTGTGCCTTGATGCTTGTTGTGTTTATGATATAGTCTGCTCGCTCTTTAACAGGTTTGAGCATTTCTCGCTCGAGTTTTACAGCATTTTCTAGCGAACCCAAAACGCTGTCAGAAAGAGGATGTTTTCTGCGTGTTTCTTGATATCTGTTAACCAAAACAGTGTCTGAAGCATCTAAAAAAAGGATTTTGTATTCTCTGTTTTGCGACTCTAAAGTTGCAAGGGCATCGAAAAAAGACTTGAAAAGTTCGCCCCCTCTTGTGTCTGTAACAACGGCGATTTTTTGTAGAGTGTCAGGCGATTTTTGGCATAAATCATAGAAAATTGGTATCATTGTTGGTGGCAAGTTGTCTACACAATAAAATCCGATATCTTCCATTGAGGCGATGGCTTTAGACTTGCCCGCTCCTGAAAGTCCAGTTACAATTACAAATTTCAAGTTATTTTTCTCCTATCATTTTGATTTCTGTTTCTAAAACAACATTCTTTTTTTCTGCTACAATTTTTTTAATCTCATTTGCTAAATCCAAAACGTCTTTGCAAGTTGCACCGCCCTTGTTTATAACAAAGCCAGAGTGCTTTTCGCTCACTTGTGCACCGCCAAGGCTAAAGCCTTTCAGCCCACATTCTTCGATAAGTGCTGCGGCGAAATAGCCAACAGGACGTTTGAAAGTACTGCCAGCACTCGGAAATTCTAGTGGCTGTTTTGTTTTTCTTGCAAGCATAAGTTCTTGCATTTTTTCTTCTATTTCCGATTTATCAGCTTTTTCAAGCTTTAAATAAATATCTGTGATGATATAATTTTTGTCGCTGTATGCACTGTGTCTATAAGAAAAATCTAGTTCGTCACTACAAAAAGAGCCAAAATTTGCATCAATAAAATGCTCGGATTTGATGACAACATCTTTCATCTCGCCACCATAAGCACCTGCATTCATATATGTTGCACCGCCAGCAGTTCCAGGAATACCAAACGCAAACTCAAGCCCAGACAAAGAATTGTCTTTTGCAAAATTGCAAAGGGAAGAGAGCATAAGTCCAGCACCACAGCGAATAACATTGTTTTCTAGTAACTCAATTTTTTTAAAATCACCCTTTAGGCTCAAAACGACAGCCCTAATTCCCTTGTCGCTGACAAGAAGATTTGAGCCATTGCCCAAAATGAAAAATGGAAGTGACTCTTTTTTTATATGCAACAAAATCTCTGATAATTGAGATTTTGTGTTAATTTCGATAAATCTATCAGCGTTTCCGCCAATCTTAAAACTTGTGTATTTGCACATTGGCTCGTTTTTTAGATATTTCAAAGCCAATTTCTCACAAATATTGTCAAGTTTGTTGTACATAAATTTGCCTCCGTTTAGAACTTTCTGTTATTTATTATATTAGTATGCTGACTTAAATATTCGTCTAATCTATCAGCATTTCCGTTTATTATAAGTTCTTCTGGGAACTTGATTTCTTCTAGCATTTTGAGTGGTTCACAAAAATTTGCCACTTCTGTGTGAAAATGTGCGTCTGAACTTATGATAATTCCAGCACCAACTTCTTTGCAGATAGAGGCAATTCTCTTGCAATTTTTGATGTTTTCTGGTCTTATAACAAAGCTTCTTGCATTTATTTCAACTAAAATATTATTTTTCTTAAATTCTGGGATAACTTTTTCGTAATCGTATTTAAAAAGCT
>JAWXUN010000229.1:0-3147 GCA_044426425.1 Clostridia bacterium
CCTGCCAAAAGCTCTAAAAATCCTCGCTAATACGAAAGTATTAGCTGTGGTTTTTAAAACTTCTGACAAAATTTCTGCTCACTTATTTATAAGCCTAATAATCATCAAGTTGCTATAAAATTGAAAGGTTGATGAAAATTGAACGAAATTATTGAAAACATTAAAACTGATTTGTCAAGCCAAATTGAAAATGCTGTGCAAAGAGATGATCTTGAAAAAATCAGAGTTGCTTTTCTTGGAAAAAAAGGAACAATCAACGGTCTTATGCAAAAGATGAAAGACATTCCAAACGAGCAAAAAAAAGAGTTTGGACAAACTGTTAATGCTATCAAAAAATATGCAGAAGAGACTATTTCTGAAAAAGACAAGGAGCTTCAAAAAATTGAAGAAGAAAAACTTGTTAACAGTGCCGAAAAATATGACTTGAGCCTACCTGTAACAGAAAAAACAGGCTCTTATCACCCTATCACTCTTGTTCAAAGAGAGCTTGAAGAAATCTTTTCTTCAATGGGCTTTACTGTTGAAGAATACAGTGAAATCGTTGACGATTACCACTGCTTTGAGGCACTAAATATTCCAAAACATCACCCAGCAAGAGATATGCAAGACACATATTATCTTGACAATGGGCAACTTTTAAAAACTCATACATCTGCGGCACAAAACGAGATTATGAAAAAATATGGTGCTCCACTACGTGCAATTTTTCCAGGTAGATGTTTCAGAAATGAGTCAACAGATGCTTGTCACGAAAACACATTTTTCCAAATGGAAGGCATGATGATTGACAAAGATATTTCTATATCTAACCTAATTTATTTTATGAAAAAAATGTTATCTGAAGTATTTAAACAAGATGTTAATGTTAGACTTCGCCCAGGATTTTTCCCATTTGTTGAGCCTGGTTTTGAACTTGACATAAGCTGTACAATCTGTGGCGGAAAAGGTTGTCCATCTTGCAAAAACTCTGGTTGGCTAGAGCTTTGCCCATGTGGAATGATTCATCCAAATGTGCTAACAGCTGGCGGAATTGACCCAGAAGAATACACTGGTTTTGCTTTTGGTTTAGGACTCACAAGACTTGCAATGATGCGTTTTGGTGTTAAGGATATCCGTGATTTTAACAGCGGTAACCTTAAGGCACTAGAGCAATTTATTCACGAATAATGATGATAAAAGAAAGGATAGTCACGGAGAACTAAACTAATTGTTTTCAGTTGGTTTTGCAACCATGACAAGGTCATTAAGATGTTAATTTCAATGAATTGGATTAATGATTTCGTAGACTTATCGGGTCTTGACAAGGAAGATTTAATCAGACGTTTTACACTCTCAACAGCAGAAGTTGAGGATATATTTAATAAAGGTGAGGACTTAAAAGATGTTGTTGTAGCAAAGATTTTAAGTGTAGAAAATCACCCAAAATCAAAAAAATTGCACCTACTAAAAGTAGATGCAGGCGACAAGGTTTTTGATGTTGTTTGCGGTGCTCCAAATGTTAGAGAGGGACTTGTTGTTCCTTTTGTTAAAACTGGCGGACAAGTTGGTGATGTTAAAATTGAAACAGCTATGGTTGGCGGTTTTGAGTCCTTTGGTATGTGCTGTTCAGCTTTTGAGCTTGGCATAAGTGCCGACCACAGTGGACTTATGGAACTTGACGAAAACCTAACACTTGGTACAGACATAAGAGATGTTTACGAAATTCGTGATATTGTTTTTGAGGTTGATAACAAATCTCTTACAAACCGCCCAGACCTTTGGGGACACTATGGAATTGCTAGAGAATTTTCTGCTCTTACTGGCAGAGAACTCAAAGCACTAGAAAAAATTGACCTTTCACAATACAACGATTTAAATAAACTTAGTATCAATGTAAAAGACGAACTTTGCCTAAGATATACTGGTATGACAGTTGAGAACGTAAGAGAGGACTACTCGCCAGTTAATATGCAAATCAGACTTTTTTATTGTGGTTCAAGAGCTATCAATTTGCTTGCTGACCTCACTAACTACTTGATGTTAGAGATGGGACAACCAATGCACGCTTTTGACAACAGAAGAGTTTCTGAAATTGAGGTTAAGCGTTTTGACAAGGCTTTTGAGTTTAAGAGTCTTGACGGCGAAACAAGAAAAATTGACGAGAACACTCTTATGATTTGCAACGAAAAAGAGCCTGTTGCCATTGCTGGTATCATGGGCGGTTTGGAGTCTGAAATTGAGAACGACACAACTAGTTTGTTTCTTGAGTCCGCTTGTTTTGACGCTGTTTCAATCAGAAAATCTTCTACAAGACTTGGTCTAAGAACTGATGCAAGTATGCGTTACGAAAAAACTTTAGACCCAGAAATGACTGTTGATGCAATCGGAAGATTTTTGAAATTGTTATTTGACATAGACAAAAATGTTAAAGTTACATCTTGTTTAACAGATGTTTATGCAAAACATTTTGACACAATTAGCCTGAATTTTGACAAAGCTTATGTTGACAGATACACAGGTATTGAGATTGAGAATGACAGTATTCTAGCAACACTTAACGCTCTTGGATTTAAAGCGAGCCTTGAGAATGATATGTTCAAAGTTACTGTTCCATCTTGGAGAGCTACAAAAGATGTTACAATGAAAGCTGACATAATTGAGGAAATTACAAGAATTTATGGTTATGATAACTTTGAAATAAAAACTTCTAAATCTCCACTATTCCCTGTTATTCCTTATGCAAGCAACACTTGCGACTACTTTGCAAAAGATATACTTGTTGGCACATATAAAATGCACGAGCTTCACTCTTATATTTGGTGTGATGCTAAAAAATATAAAGAACTTGGACTAGAAACACCTGCAAATGTTAAACTGCTTAATTCAATAAATCCTGATTTTACTGTTATAAGAAATTCTGTTGTGCCAACACTTTTGAGTATGGTGAACGAAAACAAATCTTTTGGCAATGAATATGGCGTTTTTGAAATTGGCCGTGTTGTTTCTGGAATTAAAGACAACAAAGAGTGCGACGAAAGAAAAAAACTTGCAATTGTTCTTTATTCAAGAGAAAAAAGTGAAAAAGACCTTTTCTTCACTCTTCGTGATGTTGTATCTTCTATCTGCACAAAAATCAAACATCAATCACCAGCTTTTGCAAGTGTAGAA
>JAWXUN010000230.1:0-3140 GCA_044426425.1 Clostridia bacterium
ACTAATTGCACTTGGCTATACAATGGTATACGGTATTGCAAAAATGCTTAACTTTGCCCATGGTGACCTCATCATGGTCGGTGCATTCACAGTGATTGTTGCGGTTTCAAGCATGGGTTTGCCTACTTGGGTGTCTTGCGTTCTCGCTATTATCATCTGCGTTTTGTTTGGTGTAGTGATAGAAAAAATCGCATATAAACCACTTAGAAAATCACCACCTCTTACAGTGTTAATTACAGCTATTGGAGTTAGCTATTTTCTTCAGAGTTTAGCCTTAATTATTTTTGGCTCAACAAGAAAATCTTTCCCACAAGTTATTTCTGGTTCGCCAATTGTTATAGGCGAATTGTCAATCAGTTTATCATCTATTGCAACACTTGTTGTTGGTTTTGGCATAATGTTTTCTCTCACATTATTTATACAAAAAACAAAAGTCGGAAAAGCTATGAGGGCTGTTTCAGAGGACAAAGAAGCGGCAGAACTTATGGGAATTTCAGTTAACAGAACTATCACTATAACATTTATAATCGGTTCAGCTTTAGCAGCTGTTGCAGGAATATTCTATGGCAGTGCTTATGGATATATCGGTGCATATACAGGTTCAATGCCAGGTATAAAAGCTTTTGTTGCTGCTGTTTTTGGCGGTATCGGCTCAATCCCAGGAGCGATGATTGGCGGAATTTTACTTGGACTAATCGAAAATCTTTCAAAGGCATACATATCAACAGAATTGTCCGACGCTATTGTTTTTGGCGTATTAATAATTGTTTTGGTTATCAAACCAACAGGAATACTCGGCAAAAAAATTAGGGAAAAGGTATAGGTGATATGATGGAATATATAAAGAAAAATTCAAAAAAATTAATCACTATTGCACTTCCAATAGTTGCTTTTGTTGTAGTTTATACTCTTTACATAACTGATAATACATCTAGACACACACAATCAATGCTTGTTCCAATTTGTGTTAATATTATTTTGGCACTATCCCTCAATTTAGTTGTTGGATTTTTGGGCGAACTTTCTCTTGGCCATGCTGGTTTTATGTCAGTTGGTGCTTATGGTGGTGCATTGTTCTCTATTTATGCACAAGATATTTTGCCAGATATTGCAAGATATCCACTTGCTCTTTTAGTTGGTGGCTGTGTTGCAGGTCTTTTTGGAATAATTGTTGGTATTCCTGTTTTAAGGCTAAAGGGTGACTATCTTGCCATAGTAACGCTCGCCTTTGGAGAGATTATCCGAAGTGTAATTTTAAACCTAGATTTTACAGGCGGAGCATCTGGCCTTACAGGAACACCACAAGACAGCTCATTTGTTTCTGCTTTTGTAGTTGTAATGATTGTTTTGATTTTAACTTTAAACATAACCAATTCACGAGAAGGGCGAGCTATTACAAGTGTGCGTGACAATGTTATAGCGGCAGAGTCTTGTGGTTTGAATGTTAATTATTATAAACTTATCACATTTGTTATTTCTGCATTTATAGCAGGTGTAGCTGGTGCTATTTATAGCCACAACTATTCTATTTTAAGTGCTGGAGATTTTGACTATATCAAGTCGATAGAGATTTTGCTTATAGTTGTTCTTGGCGGTATCGGTAGTATCAGAGGTTCAATTATCGCAGCTGTTGTTATTACAATTTTGCCAGAAGCACTAAGAGGACTAGATGATTATAGAATGTTGATTTATGCAATTCTATTGATAGCTATTATGCTTGTGTCTTCTGCACCTCAATTTGCATTTATACGTGAAAAACTTAATATAAAATCCTACTTTGGTAAAAAAGGAGGAAAGAAAAATGCCTGATAAAATTGTTAGAGTTTACGAAGAAAAACTTTTGCGACCAAATGATGTAGACAAAACACCAGTCTTACAAACAAGAGAACTAGGAATTGATTTTGGCGGACTAACAGCAGTTAATGATTTCACAGTTTCTATTGGTAGAACAGAAATATGCGGACTAATTGGTCCTAATGGTGCGGGTAAAACAACAATATTCAACCTTTTAACAAGTGTATACGAGCCAACTCGTGGAGCTGTTATTGTTGATGGAAAAGATATAAAAGGCAAAAAAGTTCATCAAGTTAACAAAATGGGAATAGCAAGAACTTTTCAAAATATTAGACTTTTTTCGAAAATGTCTGTTCTAGATAATGTAAAAATTGGTCTTACAAACGGAATGAAAACATCAATGTTGGCCTCTTTCACACATCTTTTTGGATATAAAAAAGAAGAGAAAAGAGCTAACCAAAAGGCTATGGAATTGTTAGCGTTCTTTGATATGCAAGATAAAGCCAAAGATTTAGCTGGTTCTCTTCCTTATGGTGACCAAAGGCGTTTAGAGATTATTCGTGCACTTGCAACAAACCCATGTGTTCTTCTTTTAGACGAACCAGCTGCGGGTATGAATCCATCAGAAACAGCTGCTCTTATGGATAACATAAGAAGAATAAGAGATGAATTTCAAATTGCAGTTGTTCTAATTGAGCATGATATGAACCTTGTTATGGGAATTTGCGAAACAATTGCAGTTATAAACTATGGGCAAATAATCGCAAAAGGAACAGCCGAAGAAATCCAAAACAACCCAGCAGTTATAGAGGCATACTTAGGAAAGAAGGTGGATGAATAATGCTTAAAGTTTCAGATATAAATGTATTTTATGGCAAAATTCACGCTATCAAAGGTGTTTCTTTTGAAGTTCACGAGGGAGAAATTGTTTCTCTTATCGGTGCGAATGGTGCAGGTAAATCTACTATTCTAAAAACTGTTTCAGGACTTTTAGGTTCAAAAACTGGTTCAATAGAGTTTTTGGGTGAGAGTATTTTAGGTGTAGAGCCTTTCAAGTTAGTTCCAAAAGGACTTGCACACGTTCCAGAGGGTAGAAGAATTTTCTTGCAAATGTCTGTTTTAGAAAATCTCCAAATGGGCGGATATATCAGAAAAGACGATACATCTGCTGATATTCAAAATGTTTTCAAGCGTTTTCCAAGATTAGAAGAAAGAAAGAACCAAGTTGCAGGAACTCTTTCTGGTGGTGAGCAACAAATGCTTGCTATGGGAAGAGCTTTGATGAGCAAGCCAAAACTTCTTATTTTGGACGAGCCATCTATGGGACTTGCACCAATTTTAGTTGC
>JAWXUN010000231.1:0-3066 GCA_044426425.1 Clostridia bacterium
AAAACGCTGGAACAATTCTGCCTGACAATGGGACAAACTCTTCTTTTGACGCAGCTTGGCCTGTGCCAGGTTTTGGAACAAACTGGATTACAAGTTATTGGGGCGACGACAGAGGACACAAAGGAATAGACATTGCAGCTTATTATGGCACACCAATCGTTGCTGCCGAGTCTGGCACAGTTGTAGATGTTAGATACTCTTCTGGTTGGGGTAATCACGTTGTTATTTATCACAACGGAACATACACAACTTTGTATGCTCACATGAGTTCTTATGCAGTTAGCGAGGGCGACTATGTCAGCAAAAACCAAGTTATCGGTTATGTTGGTAGCACAGGTAACAGCACAGGCAACCACTTGCATTTTGAGATATACGTAGACGGCACAAGGGTTGACCCATATCCATATTTATAATTGAACAAATTCAAAAGGACAAGCGAATGCTTGTCCTTTAAATTTTATGTTGAGATGTTAAAATGTAGGGAACTTAAGGAATTGATAATTGATAATTGATAATTGACAATAACTGTGAAATCCTCACGGATTTTTTGAATGTAGGGTTGGGGCTTGCTCCAACCGTGTGTTTAACAATATTTTATTTAGAAAAACATAGTTGCTATACAATTTTATAAAGAAATCGCAAGATTTCCGCCACAATTGTGAATTGTGAATTGTGAATTGTGAATTTTAAATTTTTAAGGCTTTAACGCACTTATCATTCTAAACATTCTGTCGCTTGCACTTTCGCAAAGGTTTTTTGCGTTTTTAATAGCCATGTCTAGGCTCATAATTCCGTTTACTGTTGGGATAATGCTCGTTATGCCGTGCTCAAACATTTCCTCTGCTTTTTCGCCCATTCCGCCGACAATCGCAATGCATGGGATAGAGTGTTTTTTGCATAGGTTTCCAACACCAGAGGCAACTTTTCCAAAAGCGGACTGATAGTCCATCATGCCCTCGCCTGTTATAACTAAATCGGCTGTTTGTAGATGTTCTTCAAATTTTAGGATATCCAAAATTGTGCTTACACCAGATTGCATTTTTGCATTTGTAAAAGCGAGTAGGGCAGAGCCAAGACCGCCAGCCGCACCTGCTCCCTTTATATCCCTAACTTTTCTGCCAGTGAACTTTTCAACTTTTTCAATATAGTCTGTCATGCCAGCTTCAAGAATAGGCAAAGTTTTTTCAGTAGCACCTTTTTGAGAACCAAAAACATAGGTCGCACCTGTTTTTCCGAGAAGTGGGTTTGAAACATCACTCATTATAGTTATATTTGTTTCCAAAATTTTTGGATTTATGTTTGATAAATCAATACTTTCTATGTTGCTAAAATTCTTTGCTATTGGATTTAATTCAGAATTATTTTTGTCAAAAAAATTCACTCCAAGGGCACTTGCAAAGCCAATTCCGCCGTCGTTTGTTGCACTGCCACCGATGCCGATAAAGATATTTTTTGCACCATTTTTTATAGCGTGAAGTATCATTTGACCTGTGCCAAAAGTTGACTGAGAAAAAATATCTCGCTCACTTTCTTTGACAAGGGTAATGCCAGATGCCTGTGCCATTTCCATAACGGCACTGTCGCCAAATTTTGCATAATAGGCAGTGATTTCTCTGCCGAGTGGGTCGAGCACTTTGCAAAAAACTTTTTCAGCAGACAAAGCACCGATAAGACAATCAGTTGTGCCCTCACCACCATCAGCCATTGGCAACTTGATAGTTAGGCAATTTGGAAAGATTTTTTTAGCCGATTTTTCGACTATCTCACAAATCTCTAAAGCCTCTAAAGAACCTTTGAAAGAGTCTGGAGCAATAACAATTTTCATAAAAAACTCCTCAGTGAATGCCTACTGAATAAATCCAGTAGGCATTGTTTTATATCATATCAATAATTTTTCTTGGGCAAGCTTCGGCACAAAGTCCGCAACCAATGCACAAGTCTGGGCTGACACTTGCTCTAAAATCTGTAACTTTAATTGCACTGACAGAACAAACTTTTTCGCATTTTTTACAGCCGATACAGCCGATTTTGCAGATTTTGACAACACCAGCACCCTTGTCGCAGTTTGAACATCTAACAACGGCTTGCTTTTTAACAGGGATAAGACTGATTAAGCCTTTTGGACAGGCAGTAACGCATTTTTTGCAGGCTTTGCACTTGTCAGGATTGATAACAGCAACACCATTGCATATATCAATCGCATCATACTCACAGGCTTTTACACAGTCGCCCATGCCCAAACAACCAAAGCGACAACTAGAAACACCACCAGCTAAAAGAGCGGCAGCACTGCAACTCTCTATGCCGTCGTATTCCACTTTGTCACTCGTAACATCATAAGAACCTAAGCAGTGAACAAGTGCGATGTTCTTTTCTATTGAGCCAGAAACGCCCAAAATTTCGCTACAAGCTTGCATACAGTCTTCGCCACCAGGCGGACATTTGCCTGGTTCAGCCTCGCCCTTAGACATTGCAGCAGCATAGCCACTACATCCAGAAAAACCACAAGCACCGCAGTTAGCACCTGGGAGAACAGCCTGAAGAGCCTCTGCTTTTTCGTCTTTTGGCACAGCCATCAAGATAGATGCGACAGAAAGAACGATACCAGCGATAATTCCAATTCCCGCAACAATAATAATTCCTAATACTAATGGACTCATAACTACCTCCTAAATTAAACTAGTAAGCCGTCAACAAGTCCTGCAAATCCTAAGAAAGAAACAGCGACAAGTGAAGCAGCGACTAATGTTATTGGTAGACCACGCATAAATTTTGGCACATCGCAAAGTTCTAGTCTTTCTCGAACTCCAGCGAAAATTACCATAGCAACTAAAAATCCAACACCAGAGCCAAGTGCGTTTACTAGTGATTGAATATAGCCAAAGCTTGGGTCGCTCGCACCTTTTTCAAGCACCAACATAGTCACGCCCAAAACTGCACAGTTTGTTGTGATAAGTGGCAAGAAAATGCCGAGTGAGTTATATAGCGGTGGCATATATTTTTTGAGTGCTATCTCTAGCAGTTGAACCAAAGATGCAATAATCAAGATAAACACAATTGTTTGGA
>JAWXUN010000011.1:0-16768 GCA_044426425.1 Clostridia bacterium
TTTGTTGCAAATGGAAGTATTGACGTGTGGCAAGTCACTTTGATAATGTTCCGTGAGTTCGCTGTTACATCTATTAGACTAGTTGCAGCGGGAAATGGAAAAGTTATAGCTGCGAATATGCTTGGAAAAATCAAGACAGTTTCGCAAATTATCGCAATTATCTCAATACTTGTGTTGAGCTACACAGAGTATATTATGGCAACATATTTTACAAGTTTTATGCTAAGCAATTTGTATATATCAACGCTGTTTTTTGTTATTGGCGAAGTCCTTATGGCAGTTGCAACTTTCTTTTCACTATATTCTGGCTATGTTTATATAAAAGAAAATTGGGACAGTGTTAAGCAAATGAAATAAGGGTGATTTTATGCAAATATTTTTGATATGTTTAATCGCAGTTTTGGTTATTTTTGTGGCTTTTCTTGTTGTGTCGCTTTTGTTTTTCAACTTTTCTATTCAAGCAAAACCACGCAGAAAGAACACAGATTTGCCACCTAATGCATCAAGAGCCAGACAAAAAAACAAAATGCTGGACTTTAGACAGTGGTATTTTTCGCAAAATATAAAATATGAATATATAAATAGTTTTGATGAACTAAAGCTTTGCACACAAATTTTGGAGCAAGAAAAGTCTAAAAAAACTGTTATTATGATGCACGGTTTTAGAGCACAAGACCACGATGATTTTTGTGGCAGTATAAAATTTTTTTATGATGATGGTTTTAACATAATTTTGCCACAGCAAAGAGGTCACGAAAAAAGTGAGGGCAAGTTTTTGACTTATGGCTACAAAGAGAGTTTTGACTGCAAAAAATGGGTTGAATTTGCTATAAAAAGATATGGAGCTGACAGCGAAATTGTTTTGTATGGCGTTTCTATGGGCTGTGCAACTGTGCTTTTGACTCTTACAAAAAATTTGCCAAGTAATGTAAAATGTTGCATTGCTGACTGCGGTTATACCTGTGTTACGGACATTTTTTCTCATGTTTTAGGCAGTAAATACCATTTGCCAGTCTTTCCAATTTTGAATTTGACAAAGAAAATTGCTAGGTATTTTGCGGATTTTGACTGGGCAGAAGCCTCGCCATTAGAAGCGGTGAAAGAAAACAAAATCCCTGTTCTTTTTATCCATGGCGACAAAGACAAATTTGTTCCTTGTGAAATGACACAGAGAAATTTTGACGCTTGCACAAGTGAAAAAGAACTTTTGATAATCGAGGGTGCGACCCATGCGATGAGTTTTTTAGTTGCACCAGAAAAATGCTGGAATACAGCCCAAAACTTTGTGTATAAATACATGAAACGAGGTTAAACTGATGTCTAAATCCTTAAATCAAAAATCGAAAATTTTGATTTTACATGATATTTTACTTTCTAAAACTGATGAAGAACACCCAATTTCTATGAAAGAGATAATTGATATTCTTGCCCTAAATGGCATAAGTGCAGAGAGAAAAAGCGTGTCTAGCGATATTGAAATTCTGAAGAGTTATGGGATAGATATAATATCTAACAAAGGCAGAAATTCTAAGTATTATGCCGTTTCTAACAAATTTGAAGTTCCAGAGCTCAAGCTATTGGTTGATGCTGTTCAGAGTTCAAAATTTATAACTCGCAAAAAATCGGATAAACTAATTAAGAAAATTGGTCAACTTTGCAGTGTTCACCAAGCAAAGAAACTAGAGCGATATGTGTATATGAATGACAGCGTTAAGACAGAAAACGAGTTTATTTATTACACTGTTGATGCTATTCATTCTGCAATTGCAAACGACAAAAAAATTAGTTTTCAATATTTCAAATATGCCCCTTCAAAAGACTCGGTTTATCAAAAAACTTTCAAAAATTATCAAGTTAGTCCTGTTGCCCTTTTGTGGGAAGAAGAAAAATATTATCTTTTAGCTTTCGACCAAAATGGAGATGTCCTCAAGCATTACAGAGCGGACAAAATTATGAGTGTAGAAATTTTGGAAGAAAAGCGAGAGCACACAGAAAAATTTGACGAGTCGCAAATTCAGTTTCATTCAAATAGATTTTTCTCAATGTTTGGCGGTACAGAGTGCGACTTGAGAATTGAGTTTGACAACAGCTTGATCGGAGTTGTTATAGACCGTTTTGGCAAAGATGCCCTTATAGTTAGCAATGACGAAAATTCTTTTGTGGCAAAATTAAATATAGTTGTGAGTGAACAGTTTTATGGTTGGCTTTGCGGTTTTGGCTCAAAGGCTAAAATAAATTCGCCAATTGATATCAAAGAAAATTATAAAAATCATTTAAAAGCAATTTTGAATGCCCAAGGAGAATAATTAATGTTCGGAAAAAAAGTTAGCGACTCTTATACAATTATGACAGAACTTGTCATGCAATCACACATCAACGGCTCGGGCAGACTCTTTGGTGGACAACTTATGGCTTGGATGGATATAGCTGGTGGAATTTGTGCAAAAAGACATTCTAACAGAGATGCCGTGACGGCTCGTGTGGAAAAAATTGACTTTTACCATGCAGTAAAAGCTAATGATATTGTTGTGATAAGAGCAAAACTTGTTAGTGTGGGCACAACCTCAATGCGTATTCACATCAAAGTTGAGGTGGAAAATTATCTTGCAAACCTTGAGAAAAACAAAGTCTGCGAGGCGACATTCACTTTTGTTGCAATAGACGAAGACGGAAAAAAACAGTCTGTGCCAATCTTAATAGACTAAAAAATTACTTTAAAAGTTTTCAACAGTTTTTTGAACTTATCAACAATCAAGGCTGTTGAATAATGTTGAAATATGTCGGAACTATCTTTTTTCTCTATAACAAGAGGCAAAAAAGATAGTTTTTTTCATAATATGTAACAATTGTATATAAATTTTGTACAAAAATCGTCATTATCACAGTTGACAAAATAAGCTTAAAGTCTTATACTTGAAAAGAACGTAAGTGCTTTCAATTAGCATTATGCTAAATTAAATTGAAAACTGAAAGGATACGATTATGAGAGGTATTGATTTTAATAACGATTGGAAATTTAAATTATCAGAAGAGTTAGACTGCAATGATGGTAAAACTCATTTTAGTAGTTGGAACCCATGGTTTGTTGGTTCTGACAGATACTATGTTCCAGTGAAATTCAGCGAAGATGACAGCAATTGGAGAACAGTAAGACTTCCACACGACTGGAGCGTTGAATTTGACTTTGACATAGAAAAAGGTGAAGGTTGTACAGGTTATTTGCTTGGCGGAGTCGGTTGGTACAGAAAGCATTTTGTAACAACAGAAGAAATGATTGATAAAAAAATCGTCATCAATTTTGATGGTATTTATAACAGAGCAAGCATTTATTGCAATGGAAAAATGATAAAATTCCATCCATTTGGCTATTCACCATGCCTTGTTGATGTTACTGATTATCTAAATCCACTTGGCGAGGATAATGTTATAAACGTAAAAGTTGACCATTCAAGATATGCAGACAGCCGTTGGTACACAGGTTCTGGTATTTATAGAAAAGTATCTATGCACATTTTGCCAAAGGTTAATATGCCAGTTTGGGGTGTTTTTGCGAGTACTCCACTTGTTTCGGCAGAAAAAGCTATTGTTGCTGTTGATGTAGAAATCGAAAACTCAACAAACAGAGAGGTTCGTGTTTTTGCTGATGTAGAAATTGTTGACAAAGACGGAAAAGTTGTCGCAACAACAAAAGGCGAAAGATATTTAGAACCAAATCAAACAGATGTTAAGAATACAAAAGTTAGTGTAATAAATCCAATTTTGTGGGATGCCGAAAATCCTTATCTTTATACTGTGAAAGTTAAAACATCTTCTATGAATGGCGAATTTTTACAAGAAGAAAGCGAAAAAATTGGTATCAGATCTTGCGAGTTTGATGCTGATAAAGGCTTCTTATTAAATGGAAAAGTTACAAAATTATATGGTATGTGTATGCACCACGACGGTGGTTTGGTTGGTGCTGCTGTTCCAAACGATGTTTGGAGAAGAAGACTTACAGAGCTTAAAAAAGCTGGTGTTAACGCAATCAGAACAGTACATAATCCATTCTCAGAAGAATTTTTTGACTTGTGCGATGAGCTTGGTTTCTTGGTAAAAGCAGAGTTCTTTGACGAGTGGGACTTTGGCAAAGACAAAAGACAAAACTGTTCAGACCGCATAAAAGACTATATCACAAGAGGATATTCAGAGTTCTTCCCACAATATGCAGAGTCAGACCTTAAAGCGGTTGTTAAAAGAGATAGAAACCATGCATCAATCATTCTTTGGAGCTTGGGCAACGAAATAGAATGGGTATATCCAAGACTTGAGTTCTTGTCAGGTTATTGTGACGAGAATGGTGCAGACTGGGGCAAAGACTTAGCTCCAAACTCAATTGAGAAAATCAGAGAATTAATCAAAGATTTCCCAGAAGATGAGTACGAAATTGGCAGAACAGCAAACAACTTGACAAGATGGACAAAAGAGTTAGACGACACAAGAGCAATTACAGCTAACTGTGTTCTTCCAAGTGTTAGCTACGAAATTGGCTATGGTGACGCACTAGATGTTATGGGCTTTAGCGGTAGAAACTTTGTCTACGAAAACTTCCACGAAAAATATCCACATATTCCAATTCTTGGAACAGAAATGGGTCCAGGTTGGAACGAGATTAGGCGTATAGAGGACAAAGATTATGTCGGCGGTGTATTTATGTGGTCAGCTTTCCCATTCATGGGTGAGGCTATCAGAAAAGGTGAAATTCGCCGTGGCTTAAACTGCGGAGTTATGGACTTTATCGGAAATAAACGTGCAAATTATTATGGAATTAAATCTTTCTGTGATAAAGATACAACAATTTATATGATAACAACAGAGGCAGAAACATCATTACATGAAAAAAATGATGCTGGCGAAGTTATCGAAAAAGTTGAGGGCAGTTCTATAAATAAAAAAGTTGCAAAACCTTTGATGAGAGAACTTTGGGACTACAAAGCTGGCGAAGAAATCTTGGTAGAAGTATTCTCAAACTGTGACGAAGTTACATTATATGTTAACGGAGAAGCACAAAACACAGTTGCTGTAAACAGCAAAATTGATAAAATTGGCAGATGGATTGTCCCTTATGTAGCTGGAGAAATCAAAGCTGTTGGCAAAATTGGCGAAAAAGTTTGTGAGTATGCAATTAAAACAGAAGGCAAATTTGCTCAAATCAAAATTTCAACAGACAAAACAGCTATCACAAGTGATTACGACAGTGTTGCACATATCGAAGTTGAACTTCAAGACGCAAATGGCACAAGATTGATGTTAAATGATGAACACGTAAAATTCAATCTTAGCGGTGCATACATCAACATGGGTGTTGACAATGGTAATGACTGGAGTTTCCAATCATATCAAAGAGATGATATTATCACATTCCAAGGCAGAGCACTTATGATTATTCAAGGTTCAGAAAAAGGCGAAATCGAACTAACAGCACAAGTTGGCGACATCGTTTCAGAACCAATAAAAATCACAGTTGAATAAAAATTTATTAGCATAAAACATAGAAAAACACGCAATACATTTATTTGTATTGCGTGTTTTTTTGTTTGCAGAAAGAATATTTGGATTATTCATTCAAATAATTTTGTAGTTCTATAACTAATTTATGTACCGTTGTGCCAGGGTCGTATTCAGAGGCTTTATCTTTTGTTGGATTAAAATTCGCCATTCGCCTTTTTGCGTATTGTATTGCAGTAATAACATTTCCATTTGTGCTTACTATATCATAGATATCCTCGTAATTTTTTTCGTATTTTCCGTTACCAAGATTTAATTCTGTGAAAATTTCATCTAATTTTTCTTTCCATATTTGTCTATGTAAGGCGGCATCGCTATAATAAAAATGCAAATACAACCAATATTCAAAGCATTGATTACTCCACGCAAGATTATATCCCTTTGCGTTAGCAATGTTAATTGCTTCGTCAAAATCTAAAAAATCATCTTTGTCAAAAACAAGCCAAACATTTTGGAAAATAATTTTTGATTTATTAACAATCTCATCAGTTTTGTTTATTAAACTTATTGTAGAACGTCCCTCTCCGTGGATTTCTACAAAAGGAACAGGTACAACTTGCAAAAAACCACCATTTGTTTTTGTGATTAAGTCGGTTAAACCTCTAAAATATAGAGGCTCGGTTCGCTCTCCTTCTGTAACTATCAAATACGAGTTTGGCTTAGGTTTCTTTGTTTCACTTTTACGTTTTTCACGAGCTTTTTTCTTTTTCTTAAAAATATCATCTGAACCCATTTATATAGCTCCTTTTATTTGAATATCACTAATAATTGGCACACCTCCGTATACACCACTTAAATAATCTTTTTCAAAAGAGGCATCAGTTCGGATTTTAAAGTCAGACAGTGCAGATAAATTTGAATATCCAAACTTATCCTTTTCAACAAACCAAATTTGGTCACGTCTAAAAAACTTTTTATCTAAAAGAGTCGTATCGTGTGTAGTGTAAATTAATTGAGCTTTTTTGTTGTTATTGCTATGGAACAAATCAACGATAAACTTTAAAAGAAAAGGGTGAAGCTTTGCGTTTAGTTCATCAACAAAAAGAGTAGTTCCGTTTTTGATAGCAATTGTGGCGTTAATATAAATAGAAATGCTTTTCAGCGTTCCCTCGGACTCGTTGAATAAGTCAAGAGTATAAGTTTCTCCGTCTTCTCCGTAATGCGAAGTGAAAAAGTCTATATCGTCTTCAGATTTTTTATAATATATATCTTTAATTCCAGTGTCAATAGCTGATAAAAAACTAAGAAGACTTTCTTTTTGCTGGTCAATAGTTGGGGCTAATAGTTTTGATAGAAAAAAAGTGCTTTCGTAAAATTTTGAGGGCATTATAGATATTTCAACAATTCCACCAAAAACATCATTAAAAATTTCTGTTTTTAATTTTAGTTTATTAAAAAAAGTTAAAGCTAAAGTTTCAGCAGGAATTTGTTTTTTAAATTTTTCACAATATCTTTTGACAGATGAACCAAAAATTATCTTAGAATTAGTTCTTTCAAAAATTGTTGTTGTTCTGTTTGTACTAAGCTTTTTTTTATATAGCCATTCCGAGATAATTTCTTCACCTGTATACTCAAAGCCATAGTTATATTCTATATCATCAATAATTTGAACAATTTCAAACTCTGTTGGGGATTTAATCTGAGTGAATTTGAAAGGATAATAGTTTTTTTTGATTATCAAATCGTTCGCGCTGTCATTTGTGTTAAAAGATTTAACTACAATTTCTTGAAAAATTGCCATAGCATAAAATAAATTTGATTTTCCGCTAGCATTAGCACCATATATGGTTGCCACTTTTAAAAAATTTTCGTCTTTATTTATATCGATTAAATTATATTCGTGTTCTTTATACGATTTGATTGCACTTAAGTCTAAGATTGCTTCGTCTTTAAAAGAAAAACAGTTTTTAACTTTAAATTGTACTAACATAATAATCACTCCTTTTATAATATTATATTAAAAAACTAAATCTATGTCAATAGTTTTGAGGAAAAATCTCGAATTATACCTTGTAATATTCATTTTCGTAAAAAAAGTAGCTACCAGAAATTTTTCTGGTAGCTTTTTCAGTAGGCATTATTTATGTGTAGCTTTTAAAAGGCCTAAGAACAGTGGGTGTGGGCGGTTTGGACGGCTCTTGAACTCTGGGTGGAATTGAACTCCGATAAAGAAATCTTTTTCTGGAATTTCAACAGCTTCAACCAAGTTCCCGTTTGGTGATTGACCAGAGATGTTCATGCCTTTTTCGCTGTATAGTGCTCTGTATTCGTTGTTAAATTCAAATCTATGTCTGTGTCTTTCGCTTATTTCTAGGCTACCGTATAGTTTATGTAGCAGTGAATTTTCGCTGACTTTGCAAGGATAAGCACCAAGACGCATTGTGCCACCTTTTTGTGTGATATTGATTTGGTCTGGGATATAATCAATAACTTTGTTTTTTGATGTAAGGCTAAATTCGCCTGAATGAGCATCTTCTAGTCCGCAAACGTGTCTTGCAAACTCGATTGCAGCAATTTGCATACCAAGGCAAATTCCAAGATAAGGCAAGTTGTTAATTCTCGCATATTCACAAGCTGCGATTTTTCCCTCGATACCTCTGTCGCCAAAGCCACCTGGGATAATCATGCCGTCGATACCGCCGAGAATTTTGTCTGCGTTTTCTCGTGTAACAGTTTCGCTGTCAACCCAACGGATATTAACTTTGTCGCCTGTTTCGTATCCAGCGTGGTTTAGACTCTCGATAATTGAGAGGTAAGCGTCGTGCAATTGAACGTATTTGCCAACGATTGCAATTTCTTTTTCGCCGTTTCTGTTAGCAATTTTTTCTACCATTAATTTCCATTCGCTAAGGTCTGGTGCAGAGTCTGGGAGGTTTAGCTCGCGGCAAACAACTCTGTCTAGTCCGTTGTCGTGAAGCATGATTGGTGCTTCGTATAGTGATGGCAATGTCAAATTCTCGACAACGCAGTCTTGTTTAACATTACAGAAAAGAGAAATTTTATCTCTGATATTTTTGCTGATTGGCTCGTCTGCTCTTGCGATAATGATGTCAGGGGCGATGCCGAAAGAACGAAGTTCTTTAACTGAATGTTGAGTTGGTTTTGATTTGTGCTCGTTTGAACCTTTGATATAAGGCACGAGTGTTACGTGAATAAATAGGCAATTTTCTGGGCCAACTTCTAAAGAAACTTGGCGGATAGCCTCAACAAATGGTTGGCTCTCAATATCGCCAGTTGTTCCGCCGATTTCTGTGATAAGCACATCAACATCTGATTTTTCTGCACTAGCATAGATAAAATTTTTGATTTCACCTGTGATATGTGGGATAACTTGAACTGTTTCGCCTAAATATTTTCCCTCTCGCTCACGGCTCAAAACATTCCAATAAACTTTACCTGATGTAAGGTTAGAAAGTTTTGTTAGGTTAACATCAATAAATCTTTCGTAGTGACCTAAGTCTAGGTCTGTTTCAGCTCCGTCGTCTGTTACAAAAACTTCGCCATGTTGAAATGGACTCATTGTTCCTGGGTCAACATTCATATATGGGTCAAGCTTTTGTGCTGCAACTTTTAGACCTCTTTGTTTTAATAATCTACCGAGCGATGCCGCAGTGATGCCTTTTCCGAGTCCAGAAACAACTCCGCCAGTTACAAAAATAAACTTTCTCATTTTACACCTCTTTAAATTCTATCATTCCATCAAAAACTTTTGTGCAAGGGCCAGTCATAAACACGCTTGTATCGCTGTAATTTATGAGGAGTTCCCCACCAATAAGTTTAACTTTTACATCTTCATTTCTTTTACAATATCCATTTAGAACAGCCGCCACAACAGCTGCACAAGCACCAGTGCCACAGGCGAGCGTTTCGCCACTGCCACGCTCCCAAACACGCATATTCAGCGTGTTGCTGTCAATAATTTCAATAAATTCGGTATTAACACCCTCAGGGAAAAACTCATTTTTCTCAAAGTGTGGGCCGATTTTTTCTAGGTTCATTTTATCAATTCCACTTGTAAAAACAACACAGTGTGGGTTGCCCATTGAAACACAAGTGATTTTACATTTCATAGAAAAATCTTGTTTTTCAATCTCAAAATCATAGTCTATAATATTTTCTAAATCGCTTTTTACAGGGATTTGCATTGACTCCAAAATCGCCGCACCCATATCAACTTTTACAGAACTAACTTCGCCATTTTCAATGTTTAAGTCTAGGTATTTAATTCCACCCAAAGTTTCAACAGACAAATGCTCTTTTTTGACAACGTCGTAGTCGTAAAGATATTTAGCAACACAGCGGATGCCGTTGCCACACATTTTTCCCTCGCTACCGTCAAGATTAAACATTCTCATTCTTGCATCAGCTTTGTCAGATGGCAAAATCAAAATCACACCATCGCCACCAATGCCAAAATGTCTGTCAGAAAGCTCTATCGCCGGTTTTTCTGGATTAGTTATTTTTTCTTTAAAACCGTTTATGTAGATATAATCATTGCCACAGCCATGCATTTTTGTAAAATTAATAAACATTATCCCTCCAAATTGCTCTTGTCAATGCTGTCTAAATCCTCGCCATGTCCTGTGAAACAGTATGTGCAGAAGTTCATTCCACTTTTTTGGCAAGCAGTTTTTAGACCCTTAACGCTGATGTAGCCAAGGCTATCAGCACCGATTGATTGACAAATTTCGTCTAAAGTTTTTTGGTTAGCTATCAAATTTTCTTTTTTGTCAATATCAGTTCCATAGTGACAAGTGTGTTTGAAAGGAGGAGAAGAAATTCTCATGTGAACTTCTTTTGCACCAGCGTGTCTGAGTGCTTTAACAATTCTTGCACTTGTTGTTCCTCTAACAATTGAGTCGTCAACAAGAACAATTCTTTGACCTTTAACATTTGTGATAAGCGGATTTAGTTTTAATCTAACCGCTGTATCTCTCTGACTTTGTGTTGGATAAATAAAACTTCTGCCTATATATCTGTTTTTAACAAAGCCTGATTTAAGTGGAATTCCACTTTCAGCAGCATATCCCATTGCAGCCTCAAGACCAGAGTCTGGCACGCCACAAACGATGTCTGCGTCAACTGGATATTCTTTTGCAAGTTCAGCACCCATGTTAAAACGTGACTCATAAACGCTGAGTCCGTCAACTATTGAGTCTGGACGAGAGAAATAAACATATTCAAAAATACATAGTCCTGCACCATTTTCTTTTTCGGTTAGAACTATTTCGCTATATTCAATTTTTCCATTTCTAATAAGAACAAGTTCACCAGGTTTAACATCACGAAGAAAGTCAAAACCACAAGTTTCAACAGCACAGCTCTCAGAAGAAATAACCATGCCTGTTTCGCTTTCTCCAATGCAAAGTGGGCGGTATCCATTTGGGTCACGAAGAGCGATAAGGTCGCCTTTTCCGTTTCCGATAATAAGAGAAAAAGCACCTTTAAGCATTTGTCCAGCTCTTGTAACGCCTTTTACAAAGTCTTCTTCTTTTGTTATATAGTATGCGATAAGCGAAGAAACAACCTCACTGTCACTTGTTGCATCAAAGTTTAAACCAATATTTTGTAGTGTGTCTTTGATATCTTTTGCATTTGTAACATTGCCGTTGTGGGCAGTTGCAATTCTGCCAGTTAAAAACTCAGTTATAAAAGGGCCAACATTTTCTTTTACGTTAGAACCAGTTGTTGAGTATCTGTTATGACCAAGGGCTACTCTACCTTTTGGTAGCTTTTTGAGAACATCTGCATTGAAAACTTCTGAAACCAGACCCACATTTTTGTAGAACATAATTTTATTTTCTTCAATAACGGCGATACCAGCACCCTCTTGACCTCTGTGTTGTAAAGTTAAAAGACCATTATAGCAAACACCAGCTGCTTCTAGGTTGTTTATACTTGCACCAAAAATCGCACATTCTTCTCTTAGTTTATCATTTGTTAGCATAGGTTTTTAATATCCCTTCTGAAACTTCTCTTTTAGTACTTCTTAAATCCATTGCCTGTTTTTCTATGTACCGATGGGCACTTTGTTCGTCCATTCCAAGATGTGAGATAAGCAAAAGCTTTGCTCTGTCGATGATTTTGACATCTTCAAGAGTTTGTCTTAGCTTGGTATTTTCTTCTTGAAACTTGCGAACCAATTTGAATGATGATTTTGCGATTTTTAAAGCTGACCAAAATATGGTTTTGTTAACTGGTTTTGAAACAGAGATAACCCCATATTTTTCTGTCTTTAAAGAAACATCGTCAAAAATATCATTCTTTACAATTAGCATAACTTGTGAATTTTTTTCTTTTGCTATATCAACAGAAAATTTTTCGCCAAACTCGTCTTGCAGTGGAGCATTAATAATTACCAAGTCATAATCCACGACAAACAGCTTTGCCCTTGCCTCTTCACAAGATGTGGCAGTATCCACATTTGGAACAGCAGCTAGTTTTAACATATCTTTGATGAACAATACACTTTGCCCTGTTCTTGAAACAATAAGAGCAGTTTTCAAGCTGTCACCTCCATAAAACATTAACAAGATTAAACATTTTTACATACAATAAAAGTATATATACATTACACTATATTATAATATATTTTTTCAAGTTTTGTCAACACTACAAATATACAAATAATTTATTTTTTCAGTAGATAATTATGTAAATAAAGTATGTTTTGTGCTACTTGACAAAATTTTACATAAATTTTATTACAATATTACTAATTTATAGTCAATCTAACAGTCTTGAAAAAAATCTTGAAAAAGCGTTGACAAATTGCTTTTTTTGAGTTATTATATGTACACAACAGCAAAGGCGCTGTAGGTTATTGATAATCTACAGTGCCTATTTTTATAAAAACTTATCAATTTATATTTCTGAAAGGGTGCAAAATTATGACAAATATCTCATCAATCTTTGGTTGCAAAGTTTTTAATGATAATGTAATGAAAGACAGACTTCCATCAGATACTTACAAAGCAGTTAGAAAAGCTATCGAACAAGGTGCTCCACTTGATTTAAAAGTAGCAAACGTTGTAGCTAATGCAATGAAAAAATGGGCAGTAGAAAATGGTGCAACTCACTTTACTCACTGGTTCCAACCTATGACAGGTGTTACAGCTGAAAAACATGACAGCTTTATTTCACCAGCAGGCGATAGTTCAATTGTTATGAAATTCTCTGGTAAAGAACTTGTTCACGGCGAGCCAGATGCATCTTCTTTCCCATCAGGTGGCTTAAGAGCTACATTTGAGGCTAGAGGTTATACAGTTTGGGATACAACTTCTTTTGCTTTCATCAAAGATGACTCACTTTGCATTCCAACAGCTTTCTGCTCTTATAGCGGTGAAGCTCTTGATAAAAAAACTCCACTTCTAAGATCAATGGACGCTTTAAATAAACAAGCAATGAGAATTTTGAAATTGTTTGGCAACACAAAAGCAAAATCAGTTGTTACAACTGTTGGTCCAGAGCAAGAATACTTCCTAATCGACAGAGAAGTTTACTTAAAAAGACCTGACTTAATTTACACAGGCAGAACTCTTTTCGGTTCAAGACCATCAAAAGGTCAAGAGCTTGATGATCACTATTTCGGTGCTATCAAACAAAGAGTTTCAGATTACATGAAAGAATTAGACGAAGAACTTTGGAAACTTGGTATCTTAGCTAAAACAAAACATAACGAAGTTGCTCCTGCTCAACATGAGTTAGCTCCAATCTTCACAACAACAAACATTGCAACAGACCATAACCAATTAACAATGGAACTTATGAAATCTATTGCTAAAAAACACGACCTAGCTTGTCTATTACACGAAAAACCATTCGCTGGTGTAAATGGTAGTGGTAAACATAATAACTGGTCAATGTCAACTGATTACGGTTCAAACCTATTAGAGCCAGGTGACACACCACACGAAAATGCAAGATTTTTACTATTCTTAGTAGCTGTTATCAAAGCGGTTGATAAATATCAAAAACTTATGAGAGTTTCAGTTGCTAATGCAGGTAACGACCACAGACTTGGTGCTAACGAAGCTCCTCCAGCAATCGTTTCTATGTTCTTAGGCGACGAATTAACAGAAATTCTTGAGTCTATCGAAACAGGAACAGTTTATGTTGGCAGAGAAAAAGTTCAAATGGAAATTGGCACAACTGTTCTTCCATCTTTCCCAAGAGATACAACAGACAGAAACAGAACATCTCCATTTGCTTTTACAGGTAACAAATTTGAGTTCCGTATGTTAGGTTCAACATTCTCAATTTCAGGACCAAACATTATCTTAAATACAATCGTAGCTGACGTTCTTGAGGATTTTGCTGATGAGCTAGAAGCTGGTAGCGATTTCACAAGCGACCTTGCTAAACTTGTTAAAGAAACAATCAAAAACCACAAAAGAATTCTTTTCAATGGCAACAACTATTCAGACGAGTGGGTTGTTGAAGCAGAAAAAAGAGGTCTTGCTAATCTTAAATCAACAGTTGATGCTTTACCAGCATTTGTTGAAGACGAGAGCATTGATTTGTTTGTTAAACATGGTGTATTCACAGAAACAGAAGTGAGATCAAGATACGAAATTCTTCTTGAGGGATACTCAAAAACAATCAATATTGAAGCATTAACAATGATCGACTTGACAAAACAAGAGATTATGCCAGCTGTTTTAGAATACCAAAACGAGCTTGTTGATACTTATACAAAAAAAGCTGCTTTCGGAAAATTCGATTGCACATTAGAAGAAACACTTCTAACAAAAATTTCTGCACTTTCAACATCAATGCTCAAAAAACTTGAGGCATTAGAGCTAATCGTTATCACAACAAGTGAAATTGAAGAAGCTCATGAAAATGCAATTGCTTATCACGAGAATGTTGTTTCTGCAATGTCAGAACTAAGACTAGATGTAGACGAACTAGAAACACTAGTTGGCAAAAAATATTGGCCAATGCCAAGCTATGCAGATATTCTTTATAGCGTAAAATAATAAAATGTTAAACAAATAAAATGTAAGCACAAAGACGTGTATTTTATAATTGTACCTTTGCGGATAATTATATATACACGTTTTTTATATTAAAAAAATGTAATAATTTGGAGGGAAATGAACTATGGATCCACTAGTATTCTCAGATGACCTTTTTGGCGTATGGTTCTTAATCGGCGCCGCACTCGTATTCTTTATGCAAGCAGGTTTTGCAATGGTAGAAACTGGCTTTACAAGAGCTAAAAATGCTGGTAACATTATCATGAAAAACCTTATGGACTTCTCAATTGGTACCGTAATGTTTATGCTTATCGGTTATGCAATTATGATGAGCGAAGACTATATCATGGGCATTATAGGTATGCCTAATTTCCAAATTTTCCAAGACTATGCAAACTTCCCATGGTCAGCATTTATCTTTAACTTAGTTTTCTGTGCTACAGCTGCAACAATCGTTTCAGGTGCAATGGCAGAAAGAACAAAATTCAGCTCATACTTACTATACAGTGCAGCTTTAAGTGCTGTTGTTTATCCAATCGAAGCTGGTTGGGTTTGGAATGGTCAAGGCTGGTTATGCGAAATGGGCTTTGTTGACTTTGCTGGTTCAGCAGCTATCCACACAGTTGGTGGTGTTTCAGCTTTAATCGGTGTTCTTTTCTTAGGACCTCGTATTGGTAAATATGTTACAGACCCAAAAACAGGCAAAACTATCGCAAAAGCTTTCCCAGGACATAACCTTACAATTGGTGCTTTAGGTTGCTTTATCCTTTGGTTCGGTTGGTACGGATTTAACGGTGCTGCTGCTACATACCTAAACGGCGTTGGCGGTCTTGCTTCAATCTTCGTTACAACAACAATTGCTCCAGCTGTTGCTGCAGTAGTTACAATGTTCTTTACATGGATTAAAAACGGTAAACCAGACGTTTCAATGACACTTAACGCAGCTCTTGCTGGTCTAGTTGGTATCACAGCTGGTTGTGCAACATTGGATGCTTTCGGTGCAACAATGGTTGGTGCAGTTGCTGGTATCTTGGTAGTTGTAGCTGTTGAGTTTATTGACATCAAACTAAAAATAGATGATCCAGTTGGTGCTATCGCAGTTCATGGCGTAAATGGTATCTGGGGTACAATCGCAGTTGGTCTATTCGCTGTTGATGGCGGTTTATTCTACGGCGGTGGTGCTGATTTACTAGGTATTCAATGTATCGGTATCCTTGCAATTATCGCATGGACAGCAGTTATAATGACAATCGTTTTCGCATTAATCAAAAAATTCCACGGTCTACGTGTTACACCAGAAGAAGAGTTATTAGGTCTAGATTCAACAGAGCATGGTTTAGCAAGTTCTTATGCAGACTTTATGCCTTTAGCAATGACAGCAGGTACAGCTCCAGCAGCTCCAGCTCCAGAGAGCAAACCACTTGTTACTGTTTCATCTTCTAAGGCTATTCCAGTTGTTAATAACTCAAATCCAGATGCAAAAATCACAAGAATTTCTGTTATTACAAAACAAGCTAAATTTGAAGTTCTTAAAAATGCACTAGAGAGTATCGGCGTAACAGGTATGACAGTTACTCAAGTTCTAGGTTGCGGAATGCAAAAAGGTCAACAAGAATATTATCGTGGTGTTCCAGTTGAAGCAACACTTCTACCAAAAGTAAAAGTTGAAGTTATCATCTGCAAAGTTCCAGTTGATGTATTGGTTGACACAGTTAAAAAAGCTCTTTACACAGGAAATATCGGTGACGGTAAAATCTTTGTATACGATGTTGAAAACGTAATCAAAGTTAGAACTGGTGAAGAAGGCTACGACGCTCTTCAAGACGAAGAATAATTATAATAACGCCTAAACTAAGTATTTAGTTTGTCGTATAAATTGATGCAAAAACAGCACTCGAAAGAGTGCTGTTTTTGTGTCTTTTTTTATTTATAGCAATTTGAATATTATTAGTCCTTAACTAAGATCCTGCCAAAATCTCTAAAAATCCTCGCTAATACGAAAGTATTAGCTGTGGTTTTTAAAACTTCTGACAAAATTTCTGCTCACTTATTTATAAGCCTAATAATAATCAAGTTGCTATAGGAAAAAATTAAATAAACTATTGACAAATGCTAAATATAAGAGTATACTTATATAAAAACTAACACATATAAAAATTTACACATATAAAAGGAGAGAAAATGGAAAACGAAAAAATTTTTTGTTGCCAAACTGCTGCTGATGCCGAAAAAAATATTCCAGA
>JAWXUN010000232.1:0-2995 GCA_044426425.1 Clostridia bacterium
TTCATCTTAACTCCATAATTCAATAAAATAATAAATAATTCCGTATAAAACCGACGAGCTTATCCCAAAGACTAAAACAGGCCCAGAAACAACAAAGAGTTTTACGCCAAGACCTGTTATCATGCCCTCGCTCCTAAACTCCATAGCTGGCGATACCATTGAATTTGCAAAGCCTGTTATTGGCACAAGAGTCCCAGCACCTGCGTGTTTGGCAATTTTGTCGTATACGCCAAAGGCGGTGAGAACCGCAGCTGAAAAAATCAGTGTTATACTAACAGCAAGTCTTGCATCGGCTATACTCATGCCAAAAACCATGTAGTAATGAAAAATTATTTGCCCAACAAGGCAGATTGTACCGCCAAACAAAAAGGCAAAACTACAATTTTTGAACAATGGAGAATTAGGCGATTTTTTTTCGACAAGTTTTTTATACTCTTTTTTGGTGTAAATTTGCATTTTAAAAAATCCTCTCTTTTTTTAATAGTTTACGAAGAAAAGGAAAAAAAATTCTTGAAACAAAAAAATTGACATGGAAAATTAATCCATGTCAATAGTTTTTTTAATAGAAAATTATTATAAAATAATCTCGCCCTCTGCTCTCATTGGCAAAGCAGCAGCGTTTGACTCGTCTGTGTCAAGGTGCATAGCAGCAGCATAATTTGCGTTAACTCTTGCTACAACATCACCAAAAATTGTTGTTCTTCCGCCGTACTCAACTTTTACAGAAACGATTTGTTTGTCTGTTACACAAGCCTCTTTAGCCTCTTCAAGATTAAAGTGAATGTGTCTTTTTGCAGCGATAACGCCCTCTTCAATAACAACTTCACCTTTTGGACCTTTTAGTGTACATGAGCCCGAACCAGCAATATCGCCAGACTCACGAATTGGAGCAGAAACGCCAATTTTTCTAGCATCTGTCAAAGCAATTTCAACTTGTGTTTGTGGTCTAGTTGGTCCTAAGATAGACATAAGCATAGAACCTTTTGGGCCTACAACCTCAACTTTTTCGTTTGTTGCAAATTGACCAGGTTGTGAAAGGTCTTTTTTGTTTGTAAGTTTTGCACCCTCACCAAAGAGAATTGCCAAGTGATCCTCTGAAATATGTAGGTGACGTGCTGATGTTTCAACCATAACTTTCATAAAGTGTGTACCTCCAAAAAATTTAATTCTAATCTAATTTTTATTTACTGTATTCTATTGTACTACTAAACGAAAGAGATTTCAACCATAATATTGCAATTTTTTTAAAATTATGTTATAATTAATGCACAAATAAATATCGCAATTTTTTATATCAATTTTTTTCAAAAAAAGCCTTGACATATAAAGTGATTTGTGATATTATATTAAGGAAAACAAAGCAGAACACCTGTGTTCTCACCGAGCGGTCCTGTCCGACTACGGTCAATACTGAATTTTTTCTATTATATATAGAGCTTATTGTGTTGATTACGGGCAGATTTTCTGTCCGTTTAGTTTTTATACAGATTAAAACGAGTAAATATGGAGGTGCTTAACCATTAGCAACAAGGAACTACAGATTAACGACGAAATTCAAGACAAAGAAGTTCGTTTAATCGACTTTGACGGATCACAGCTTGGCGTTGTCTCGCTTGAAAAAGCTGTCAGCCTTGCAGGAGAAAGAAATCTTGACTTAGTAAAAATTGCCCCACAGGCAAAACCACCTGTGTGCAAAATTATCGACTATGGCAAGTATATGTTCGAACAAACAAAAAGAGTTAAAGAAGCAAGAAAAAACCAAAAAGTCGTAGAGCTTAAAGAAATACGCCTTTCCCTAAATATTGATGTGCATGACTTTAATACAAAGAAAAACAATGCAACAAAATTTATCAACGCTGGAAACAAAGTTAAAGTTTCTATCAGATTTAGAGGTCGTGAGATGGGTCACCCAGAACTTGGCCTTGTAACTATGAAGCGTTTCGCAGAAGAAATGGCTGAAGTAGCAAACGTTGAAAAAGCAGCAAAACTAGAGGGTAGAAGTATGCTTATGTTCCTTGCTCCAAAACCCGTTAAGTAAAATTTAAGGAGGATATCAAAATGCCTAAACTAAAATCACACAGCGGCGCAAAAAAGCGTTTCAAATTATCTAAATCAGGTAAAGTTATTCGTTCACATGCTAACATGAGACATCTTCTCAACGGACATGGAAAAACAAGTAAATCAAAACGTCAATTAAGAGGCACTATCGTAACTGACAGCACAAATGAAAAAGCTGTTAAAAGAATGTTACCATACGCATAAGACCTGAAATAGAAAGGATTGAATATAAATGGCAAGAGTAAAAGGCGCACTTGCAACACGCAAGAGAAGAAAAAAAGTATTAAAACTCGCTAAAGGATACTGGGGTTCAAGAAGTAAACACTTCAAAATGGCTAAACAAGCTGTTATGAAATCTGGTAACTATGCATATATCGGCCGTAAACATAGAAAAAGAGACTTCCGTCGTCTTTGGATTACAAGAATTTCAGCTGCTTGCAAATTGAATGATATGAACTACTCAACATTCATGAACGGCTTAAAAAAAGCTGGAATTACACTTAACAGAAAAATGCTAGCTGAAATCGCAGTAGCAGACGCAGCAGCTTTCACAGCACTTACAGAGCAAGCAAAAGCTGCATTATAATTATCGATTGCAAACAGCGATAACCAGTAGGTTACCGCTGTTTCTTGAGTTTTAGGAGCTGTTTTTTATATGATAGAAACAAAAATTTCTGGCAGAAAACACCCTGTTATAAAGCACGCCGTGTCTATTTTGACATCTGCAAAAGAGAGAGAAAACCAAAAGCTTTTTATAGCAGAGGGTGCTAGACTTTGTGCTGATACTGCTAAGAGTGGCACAGAGATAAAACGACTTTTTTTCACCGAAAAAGCAGTTTCAAAATACGCAAAGTATATAGATTTAATCAGAGAAAAATCAGAAGAAATTTATATTGTAGAAGACCATGTCGCAAGCTTGCTTTCAGACACAAAAAAT
>JAWXUN010000233.1:0-2992 GCA_044426425.1 Clostridia bacterium
TTGGTGCAACTGTTGGAGCAACTGTTGGTGCAACTGTTGGAGCAACTGTTGGTGCAACTGTTGGAGCAACTGTTGGTGCCGTCGTTGGTGCAACTGTTGGTGCCGTCGTCGGGGCTGTTGTCGGGGCTGTCGTTTCTGTCGGTGTTGCCGTCGGCTCTTCTGTTGCCTCTGGCTCTTCTGTTGGCTCTGGCGTTGGAGTTGTTGCGGTATAGCCATAAGATAGATGGTTTGAACTTGCATTACAAATTGCAGGCAAGTTGTTCACATCATAATAACCAACATCGGTATCCGTACAGCTACTACTTGCTAACAGACCACTACTTCGGCAAAAAGTTTTTGTAACCGTAGTTGATGCATAATCAAAAGTTGGGTCCTGGTCATCTTCATACTGCCAATAATTTAGCCACATATGCTCGACGCAGGCCTTCCAAATCGCTCGGTTTCCTGTTGACTGTTGGAGCTCTCCCCTATCTTCGTAACCAACCCAAATACCTGCTACGCAATAAGGAGTACCACCAACAATCCAGATATCTGTTGTATCATTTGTTGTACCACTTTTCGCAAAAACTTCTAGTCCATCAATTTGAACAGCAGTACAAGTACCTGTTGCAACAGTTTCTTGTAGCCAAGCATTCATAATATCTGCATTTGAAGCACTCATAGCTAACGAAGATTGATTATCTCTGTTATCAAGCAAAACTTGTCCATCTTGGTCAGTAACATAATAATAAGTGTAAGGCTCGTTATATTCGCCACTGTTACCAAAAACTTGGTAAGCGGCTGTCATTTCACTAACATTAACACCATTGTATACACCGCCCAAAGCAAGAGCAGTAGAGAACATATCACCAGATGCATCAAGAGTTGAAATGTTAAAGTTTTGTGTTATAAAATCAAAACTTGTGCCAACTCCAACCAAATCCAAAACATAAGCAGCCGAGGCGTTTTGAGATTTTTTGATAGCTGTGTCTGCATTAATATTTCCTAAATACGATGGCGAGAAGTTTGCAGGACCAGATTTTCCTTCACCATAATAATCTTCAATCGCTTCGTCTGGTGTAATCGAACCATAGGTAATCAAACCTAGTTCTAGTGCGGGAGCATAAACACTAAGCGGTTTTATAGACGAACCAGGCTGTCGCATTGTGTTGGTTGCCCAGTTATAAAGCCGATTTCCGGTTTTCTCGTCCCGGCTTCCCACCACGGCTATAACCTTTCCGTCATAATCCATCATATAAAAGCCTATCTGGGCTTCTGGATCGTCAAAATACGACTGATAATCTAAAACAATTTCTTCTATTTCTGTTTGAACATCTGGGTCCATCGCACAATAAATTCTTAGACCGCCGTTATAAATAGTAGATCTAGCAAGGTCGTAAGAATAGTTAAGCTCGTTAACCAAATCTTCTGTAAGTTCTTCAAACATTGTGTCTATATACCAGTTCCAAACACTTGATGAACTCAAAGAAGTATCGCTACTACTCTCGCCTGTTTCTGATTTTTTAAAGTCATATTCCATATTGTATGACTCTTCTAGTGCAATCTCGTACTCTTGCTCTGTGATTTTTCCAAGCTCAAACATTTTTGCAAGAACAAGTCTTTGTTTTTCCTCTGCATTTTCTGGGAAATACACTGGTGTATAGTACCATGGATTTTGTGTTATACCTGCAATCATCGCACATTCAGCAATAGACGCCTCTTGGATAGATTTTCCAAAATAAAGCTGACAAGCAGCCTCTACTCCATTTGTGCCATATCCATAGTTAACATAGTTAAGATAATATTCAATGATTTGTTCTTTGCTATATTCTTCTTCAATTTGCATAGCAGCAAAGATTTCGTTGATTTTTCTAATAACGCTAACTTCGTTATTCATTGTAATATTTTTGACTAGCTGTTGAGTGATAGTAGAACCACCACGGCCGTCGTCAGAACCAGTTAAAAGCATAAATGCTGCACCGAGTGTGTTGTACCAGTCAACACCGTCATGCTCCCAAAAACGCTGGTCTTCAATTGAAGTTTGTGCATCTATCATTATTTGTGGGATATCTGCATAGTCAACCCATGTTCTATTTTCGGTTGCATGGAAAGTCATATATTTAACATCACTTCCATCGTCACCCTCAACATAAACAAAACTTGACTCGTTAAGTTTAATTGTTTCAAGTGCTGCAATCTCTTGGTCTTTTAAGCTTATAATAAAGGTCATAACCGATATCAAAACTATCAAACCAGAAATAGACATAATTGTAAAAAATGTAAAAAACGCTTTTCCAAACATGGATAAAACACTTTTGGCTGTTGCACCTGCGGCGACTGCCATCTCGTCCTCTGAGTGGAACTGCATAGACTCGTTTCTCACATTTTTCTTATATGCATTTATATTCTTCTTTTCTAACATTTTTTTCCTCCATTGCATATTTTTACTGAATTAGCAAATAATACATTAAACGTACATACAAAAAGAAAGGATTTATTGATATGAAAAATTTAAGTATTATTAAAATCAAAACTATTGCGTTAATTATTGTGGCTATTTTCCTCTTTGCTATTACATTTTTAATATTTTTTTCTAATAGCAAGTCCACAAATACTAGAGTAAATTATACATCAAAAAGTACTCTAAGTCAAGCAACTGAAGAAAACTTAACAAATAAGTCAAATATGTACGAGGTTAAATCTGTGGCTGGCGAACTTGTTGTTTTTATGAATGGCGAAGAATTTTCTGTTCTAATTGACGAAATAAAATTATCATCTCTGCCAGAAGCCGACCAGCTAATTATAGAAAGCGGTCTTGTTTTTTATGCTTATAATGATTTAATTGATTTTTTGGAAAATTACGAATAAATATGAAAAAATTGTCATTCATAATTCCTTTGTTTCTGCCTAAAATAATATCACAAACGCAAAACAAATTTTTATTTATTTTATATTAAGGAAGGAAAAGTATTATGAAAAATCTTGTACCAGAAGCAAAAGAGGCTATAAACAA
>JAWXUN010000234.1:0-2988 GCA_044426425.1 Clostridia bacterium
ACTGGTACAATGGTGGTATGGAGCACACAACACTTCACTTATTATACAGCCGTTTCTGGCACAAATTCCTTTATGATATCGGAGTTGTTCCAACTGTTGAACCTTATGCAAAAAGAACAAGCCACGGCATGATTTTGGGCGAGGGTGGCATTAAAATGAGCAAGTCAAGAGGTAATGTCGTTAACCCAGACGAAATTGTTGAGCAATACGGTGCTGACACAATGCGTTTATACGAAATGTTCATCGGTGACTTTGAAAAAGCTGCTATCTGGAGTGCCGAGGGAATAAAAGGTTGTCGTAGATTTGTTGAGCGTTACTGGGCATTACAAGATATACTTGTTGACGGAAACGAAATTAGCAAAGATCTTGAAACAGCTTTCCACAAAACAATCAAAAAAGTTGGTCAAGACTGTGAGAACTTAAAGTTCAACACAGCTATCGCCTCTTTGATGGCTTTGATTAATGAGATTGCTAAAAAAGGTAAAATCAATAAAGAAGAGCTAAGAATATTTACAATTCTTTTAAATCCATTTGCATCTCACGCAACAGAAGAAGTTTATGAAGCTTGCAAGCTCGGAAAAGGTCTTGTAGCTACTGCTAAATGGCCTGAATACGACGAGGCAAAATGCGTTGAAAACAGTGTAGAAATAGTGCTACAAATTAATGGCAAAATGAAAGGCAGATTAACAATTGCTCGTGATATGCCAAAAGAAGAAGCACTTGCACTAGCTAATGCAGATGCAAAAATTGCAGAAGAAATAGCAAATAAGAATATAATAAAAGAAATTGTAGTGCCAAACAAATTAGTGAATATAGTTGCAAAATAATGAATTAAAATTATTCAAGAGTAAACAAAAGGTTAAATTTTTGTTTACTCTTTTTTATGTTTAAAATTAAGATGATTTTGAATGTATAGAAAACTAAAATTTATTTTGTCTGTTTTTTTATTTAAAAATGATTGACTTTTAAAAAAATAAGTTTATAATAAAATTAAATCATACAGAAAGGCGTGCATAAATAGTTATGCATTAGGATGGAGTTATGTGGAAAGAGCATTGCAGGAGTGCATTAAACTTAGAAATGACAGATAAGGTCTGTCGTGCAGAGTATTCTGTGTTTCAATTTCCTGATTTAATCAAAAAGGTTACTGACGGAATGGATCCAGAAACAATTGAGGCAAAAATAGAGTTTGCAAACAGATGGGACATGGGTGTTCAATTTGGAACAGATTTTCAGTCTGACAAGCTTGGCGGAATGAATAGCAGCATGGGTCATTCCGAATATGCAGTTGGTGGAAAAGACAGAAACGACCACAAAAGTCAATTGTTTGAAGACCCAGAGGACGCACTAGACTTTGACCCAGAGGCAAGTTTGCCACAATATGAGCACGAATTTTTAGTTGATTATTTTAATGGAAAACTAACAGAAAAAAGAGCGGCTATGCCAAATATGTTCAATACAACAGGAACTTACATAACGCTTATGTCAGGCATGATCGCAATGCTTGGTTGGGACACACTTTTGACTGCAGCTGGAATTGACTTAGATGGTTTTGGCGATCTTGTTAATAGATATGCAAGATGGATGCAACGTCAATATAATGCACTTGCAAAAGTTGATAGCGAGTTTATATCAGTTCACGATGACATGGTTTGGACTGAGGGAGCATTTATTTCTCCAGAGTGGTACAGAAAATATATTTTCCCCAATTATAAAAAACTTTTCGAGCCTATTTTGAATAGCGGAAAAAAAATAATCTATGTTTGTGACGGAAACTTTACAGAGTTTGTTGATGATATGGTAGATTGTGGCGTTAGAAGCTTTGTTCACGAACCTTTTACTGATATGTCATATATTGCAGACAAATATGGCAAAACTCATTCTTTTGTAGGAAATGCAGATACAAGAATATTGCTTTATGGCACAAAAGAAGATATATACAAAGAAGTTAAAAGATGTATGGATATAGGCAAAAAACACCCTGGATTTATCATGGCAGTAGGTAATCATATACCTCCAAACACTCCAATTGATAGTTGTTTGTATTATGATGAGTATTGTAAGAAATTAGGAAAAAGATAAGAAAAATCCTACTGAACGTGAAAAATTCAGTAGGATATTTTTATAATTAAAAAATATGGAGGAAAATATGATTAGGATTAATGTAGTAAGTGAACTTTACTTTGAGTATGCAAAAGAGTGTATGGAAGAATTTCCAGAATGCGAGTTTATTTTAGGCGATCACGATTTTGAAGATAGTCAAATACTTTGGGGAAATGTTAACACAACAGCTTTGCCACTTTGCAGAAATTTAAAATGGGTGCATACTAATTCCGCTGGAGTAGACGCATTTATAAAAGACAAGGATTTATTTCCAAAAACCGCAAAGCTTACAACGGCAACAGGTGCATACAACTTGACTATTTCAGAATACTTGCTTGCAACTCATTTGTCACTATATAAAAATTTGCACTTGTACAGAGATAATCAAAATGAGCAAATATGGAAAAGAGCAGGGGATATCAAGTGTATCAGTGGCTCTACTGTTGTAATTCTTGGTATGGGTGACATTGGAACAGCCTATGCTAAATTGCTAAAAGCGATGGGAGCGTATGTGATTGGAATAAGAAGAAGTGATACGAGAAAGCCAGATTTTGTAGACGAAATTTATCTTGGAGATAAGCTCGAAAGTGTTTTGCCAAGGGCTGATATGCTTGCGATTACATTGCCAGGAACAGAAAAAACAAAGAATATGATTACGAAAAAAGAGCTTTCTATTATGAAAGATGGTGCAATGATTATGAATATCGGCAGAGGTATGATTATTAACACAAACGACCTTTGTGATGCACTTGAAAGCGGAAAAATTTCAGCTGTTGGGCTTGATGTTGTAGACCCAGAGCCACTTCCAAAAGAACACAAATTATGGGGAATGAAAAATGTTATCATAACGCCGCACACATCTGGCGAGTTTGCATCAAGTTATAC